>JAZBOI010000436.1:0-11888 GCA_036351095.1 Bacteroidales bacterium
CGACATTATCGAATTCCATGGCATAGAGCCCAATCCCACTTACGAGACATGCATGGAAGCTGTTGAAGTTATTAAGAAGGAGAATGTTGAATTTCTGCTTGCAGCCGGCGGCGGTTCGGTTATCGATGCCACCAAGTTTATTGCGGCTGCAGCCCAGTACGACGATGGTGATCCATGGGATATACTGGCAAAACAGAAGCCTGTTGAGTCGGCGCTCCCTATGGGAGTAGTGCTCACCCTGCCTGCTACCGGGACTGAGATGAATAAGAATTCAGTTATAAGCAGGAAGTCGACCGGGGAAAAATTCTCTTTTGCATCTCCATACTCATTCCCGCAGTTTTCAGTTTTGCTGCCTGACGCTGCCGCTACACTTCCCCGTGAGCAGGTTGCCAACGGTGTGGTGGATGCTTTTGTGCATGTACTGGAGCAATACCTGACCTATCCCGTGAATGCTCCCCTGCAGGATCGTATTGCAGAAGCCATACTGCTGACACTTATTGAAGAAGGACCAAAGGTATATACCGATCCTTCGGATTATGACTCCATGGCCAACCTGATGTGGTCGGCCACCATGGCCCTTAACGGAGTTATCAAGGCAGGGGTGCCCGAAGACTGGTCGGTTCACAGCATAGGGCACGAGCTAACGGCACTGCATAATATTGATCATGCCCGTACACTCGCCATTGTGCTGCCCGGATTATGGCATGTTCTAAAGGAGGAGAAAAAGGATAAGCTTGTGCAGTACGGTGAAAGAGTATGGAACATCAGTGAAGGAACAGATGATGAACGGGCAGATAAAGCCATAGACAGGACGGTTGAATTTTTTGAATCGCTGGGTATAAAAACAAGGTTCAGCGACTACGGTATACCTGAAGAAACGATTGATAAAATAGTGGTGCGCTTTAAGAAGAGGGGCTGGTTATGGACCGGCGACCGTAAGCTGGTAACTCTGACTGTTCTCAGAAAAGTGCTGGAAGACCGCTTGTAATATCCTTATTTCTTTTGCTCACCGGCTATCCTGTTTACCATTCCCCTGAAGATAGGACCATGGAAGGGCAGGACGGAGTACCAGTAGATACGTCCCCAAAGGCCCAGCGGGCGGAAAGTGGCAGTCTGGTAAAGGATTTTATCCTCTATCCTGAATTCAAGCCAGGCCTCACCGGGAAGTTTCATCTCGGCAAAAAGCAATAGTCTCTTTTCATTCTTATCGGCATATATCACTCTCCAGAAATCGAGCGCATCACCAGCAGATATATCCGTACGGCTTCTCCTTCCGCGTCTAAGGCCAACACCTCCTAATATCTTATCAAGGAAACCACGTAAGCCCCAGAGCCAGTTAGCGTAGTACCACCCGTTCTCACCCCCGATAGACCATATCCGGTCAATAACTTTTTCTTCATCTGTAATGGCGCGCTGCCGCTTGTCTTTGAAGCAGCCGTATACCGGGACATTGATAAGATTTGATATTCCACCTTTGAGCGAATCGGATGAAAGGGCATCTGTCCAGCTTGAGATAACCTCCTGCTGCTCAATCTTATCAAAGGCCGATTTAACAGCTTCTTCATAAGTGATCAGTTCAATGCCAAGCATTTCAGGCAAAGGATTCTTTTCACCCACGATCTCCACTTTCATGCTGTTCACAAGGTTAACAGCCAGCTTATAGGAGGTGGAAGTAATAAAATACAGCCAGTAGGAGGATAGTTTAGGTGTCATCACCGGCACCACGATTATTTTCCTTTTCAGGTTCCTGACTTTTGCAAACTTCAGTAGCATCTGTTTGTATGTCAGTACATCGGGTCCTCCTATATCATAACTGTTTCCATATGTTTCTTCATTTAGCATAACACCTGTGAGGAACTCAATGACATTCTGTACGGCTATTGGCTGCGACTTTGTATTTAACCAGCGCGGGGCAACCATCAGGGGCAGTTTCTCCACCAGGTCGCGCATTATTTCAAAGGAGGCGCTGCCCGAGCCAATGACTATGCCGGCACGCAATGTGGTTAACCGGTAAGACCCTGTATTCAGAATCTCTTCCACGGCCTTGCGTGAAGCAAGGTGCCTGGACAACTCTTTATTGTTTATTATCCCGCTGAGGTAAATAACCTGCCTGGCCGATGTTGTCTGAATCACATCCCTGAAGTTCTCAGCTGATTTTTTTTCAAGTGATGCGAAATCACCGGTGGAGGCCGACATGGAATGTATCAGGTAATATGCCAGGTCTATGTCGCCCGGGATTTTCTCCAGGCTGTTCTTTTCCAGGAAATCCACTTCCAGCACCTCTATTTTACCGTAGTCGTAACGGGAAATATCAAACCTGTTTTTATCACGTACACAGCAAACCACGTGGTGACCACTGTTTAACAGGGTTGTTAGCAGTCTGCGTCCTATATATCCGTTTGCGCCGGTAAGAAGTATTTTCATCACTTTAGTTATTAATAAACCGGTATACTGAGGCCAATCATAAACCCATCAGGTAGCATGGCAATATCCACCTTATTGAGAAAATCCATCCTGTCTGCCCTCAGCACACCGTACAGAATAAGGTCGAACACGAGCAAAAAGCCTCCCTGGAGGATAAGCGAAGACCCATAACCTTTCAGGAGGTCGGCCCTTTTGTCGCTTTTCCCTGAGAGATGCCTGAGCAAAAAACCGGTTCCTATGTATCCTATATCAAGACCGGCATTGATAAGAAGGATGTTTTCTGTTTTGAGCATTTTCTCCATTAGCTCCTGTTGAGAAAAGCTGCCAGTATCAGTTGTGTAATTGCCATAAAGAGCAAAGCCGGCAATGGAGACATTGACAACATTCCAGAAGAGGTTCATCTGGTGGAAATACATCCTGTCGCCACTGTATTCAGACCATCCGTATGCACCTGTTGCCAGGTTTAGTACAGCCCATGACCCGAGGATATACATCCCTGTATTGTTGATTTTAATGTTCTGGGTGTAAAAATCAGGAAAACTTTCCTGGGCAGATGCAGTAAGGCTCAACAGCATCAATGCTGCAACTAAAACGGCACCAGCGGTCAGCCCGGGTTTTCTGATAGTTTTTATTAATATTTTCATTTGCTGGAAGAAAGTTAGTGTTTTTATAACATACAGGATATGCAAAAGTTTATTTTATTTCATTCCCGGCTATTAAACAATACTGTCTATCTTTAAATGATAAAAATACATATTGGCATGAAAAGGACATTATATACAGTATCCATTTTCCTCTTACTCCTGGCCGCTTGCGGCACTGCCGAAGAGGCAGAACTTGTTATAAGGAATGGCAGGGTGCTGACTGTTGATGAGAATTTCTCCGTAAAGGAGGCTGTTGCGGTGCTTGACGGCAAAATATTGTTTACCGGGTCAAACAGGGATATCGAGAAGTACATAGGACCCGGGACGGATCTTATTGATGCAGCCGGTTTGACAGTGCTCCCCGGGCTTATTGATTCCCATGCCCACCTTGTAAGCCTCGGTGATGAATTGTACAATCTTAATATCAGCGACTGTAACAGTTTTGATGAAATAGTCGAAAGAGTTGCCGCGAGGGTTGCTGAGGCTGAGGCTGGTGAATGGATAACAGGCGGGAGGTGGGATCACACCGAATGGCCATCGGGTGAATTCCCGGTGCACGACAGGCTGAGTGCGGTATCGCCGGATAACCCTGTTTACCTGAAGAGGGTGGATGGTAACTCGGCTTTTGTAAATAAGAAAGCCATGGAGCTTGCCGGCATAAGTTTATCTACTGAAGACCCTCCCGGCGGTAAGATAGTGCGAAAGGCTAATGGTGAACCGACGGGTATACTGATAAACCAGGCAATGAACAGTATTAAGGAGCTTGCAGGGAATGACAGTGAAGAGCTTTTTCGGCAAAAGCTTGCACTGGCGATGGAGAAATGTGTGGAATCGGGATTGACATCAGTGCACGAGGCGGGTGTGGGCACATGGGAAATTGATATAATGAAAAGGATGGCCGGCAATGATCAGCTCACGCTCAGGATAAATGCCATGCTGGGAGAACAGGAAAAACCTGTTTTTGAAACGGATGACCTGGAGGAATATTTCAGGTCCAACAAGACAGGGTCATATGCCAATGATTATCTCTGCGTTAACAGGATAAAGCTGTTTTTTGACGGGGCGCTGGGATCAAGGGGAGCCGCTTTTTTTGATGACTACGATGATGATCCGGGCAACAGGGGTCTGCTCCGCATATCTCCTGAATACATCAGTGAAGTGACAAAGGCAGCCCTGGCCTGCGGGATGAGCGTGGCAACACACTGTATAGGGATCAGGGGAAACAGCCTGTGCCTGGATGCCTATGAGAAAGCACTGTCAGGGTATGATAATCCTGATCACAGGCTAAGGATAGAGCATGCCCAGGTTGTCAGGGAGGAAGATATTGAGCGCTTTGCGCGATTGGGCATAATACCTGCCATGCAGGCAATACACTGCACATCCGATAAGGATATGATTGTTGACAGGATAGGCCGGGAAAGATCAGGATATGCCTATGCATGGCGGTCATTTATTGATGCCGGTCTGCCGGTGCCGGGCGGGTCTGATTTTCCCGTTGAACCGGAGAATCCTTTCATGGGTATATTTGCTTCTGTTACACGAAGGCTGCCCGGAGAGGATGCTTCTGCCGCATTTAATGTGGAGCAGTGCATGACAAGAGAGGAAGCAATAAAAAGTTATACCTCATGGGCTGCACTGTCAGGTTTCCAGGAAGCTGTCATGGGATCGATAGAGCCCGGTAAATGGGCCGACTTTACCATAATTGACAGGGATATACTAACATGTGATCCTGACCTGATTCCAGGGACGAAAGTTATTTACACCATTGTGGGCGGAGTGGTGAAGTATAAAGCTGCAGGACAGTAGTGAGCATGGACCGGGGTGGTGAAGTATAAAGCTGCAGGGCGGTAGTGACCGGGGACCGGAGAGTGCATCATTCAGGGATAGCTCAGTTTATTTCCTTTTCAAGGTAGATGGTTGATGTTTCCTTGTCGTGCTCAATACTGAAATTCCTCTTTTTGAACATGGAGATGATCCGATGGTTATCCGAATTTGTCTGTGCCACCACTTTTTTCAGTCCCCATTTCTTTGATATCTCCAGGCAGTAATCGGTCAGGTGGCTGCCAATCTCCATATTCTGCCATTTGTCTGCCACCAGTATGGCATATTCCACCGTTTCATGTTCGGGGTCGGCTATAAGCCTGCCCACACCAATGATTTTTTTCTTCCCTTCCTCTTCGGTCTCTGCAACGATGGCTATTTCACGGTCGTAGTCTATGTAGCAGTAGCGTGCAGCCACCTCGTGTACCGAGTAGTGGAAGAATGAATTGAAGCGTGAATATATCGATTCGCGCGAGCAGGAGTCGAGCAGCTCGAACCAGAGGGCTTCATCCTCCGGTTTTATCGGTCTCATCACTATCTCTACATCCTTGATCTTCACTGGCTCCGTTACATATTCCTCCGGGTAGGGCACGATAGCCAGGTGTTCGTAATTACTTATCCCTTTTTTATCCTTACCCGTCTCGGTCACTATCCTGGCATCAACGGCTACCAGTCCGCCCGGGGCCACCAGCAGTGGGTTTATATCAAGTTCCTTTATCTCGGGGTAGTCAGCTGCCAGGTAGGAGAGTCGTATCATTACCTCGATAAGCTTATCAATATCAACTGGCTTGCTGCCCCTGTATCCTTTCAGCAGGGGCCATATCCTGAGCTGTTCGAGCATGCGCCTGGCCAGCCTTTCATTAAGAGGGGGGAAGCCGAGAGAGTTGTCTTTGAAGAGTTCGGCCGTAACACCGCCCGCACCTGCGAGTATAACAGTGCCGAAGACAGGATCACGTTTTATGCCAAGGATCATTTCAACTGATCCCGGCATTTTTACCATGGGCTGTACTGTAATACCCTCAAAGCGGGCTCCCGGTTCTGCATTTTTGATGTTCTCAATTATCTGTTCGTAAGCTGAGCATGCCTGCTCTTCGTTTTTGATGTCAAGTATTACACCTCCCGAATCACTCTTATGAGTGATATCGGGCGACATGATCTTGAACACCACGGGGTATCCTATATAGTTTGATATCTTCACAGCTTCGTCCGGTGATTTTGCCAGCCGGGGCATAGATACCTCTATCCCGTAAGCACTGAGCAACTCCTTTGATCTCTTCTCCGACAGGGTTCCGGATTTCTCATTCAGTACGGGGCTGAATATTTTTCTTATCTCATCCCGGTCGAATTTAAAATCAAGCGATATATCCCTTGGTGTTTCATAGAGTATTTTCAGGTTGCGGGAATATTCCACGAGGGTCATAAAGGCTCTTACGGCCTGCTCGGGGGTGGCATAGCTGGCTACATTATTGTCATTGAGAATCCTTATGCCTTCCTTCATCTGTTCACCACCAAGCCAGCTGGCAAGTATGGGCTTTTTTGTACCTGCCTGCAGTTCACCGATGGCTCTTGCAGCAGCAGCGACATTGGTCATGGCCTGCGGAGTCAAAATTACCAGCAGGGCGTCAACATTTTTATCCTCCAGCACTATGGATGCTGATTTGGCCAGCCTCTTATACCTGTCGTCCCCGATAACATCCACGGGATTTCCGTGTGACCATATTGGCGGGAGGCTGTCGTTCAGCTTTTCCATGCTCTCATCGCCCAGCCTGGCCAGAGTGCCGCCTTCGGCTATCAGTGTATCTGTTGCCATAACACCGGGACCGCCGGCATTGGTTACAATAGCCAGCCTGTCACCTGACGGTATTTTACCCCTGCCGATAAGGGCCGCACAATCGAAGATCTCACCAATGTCATATACCCTGGTAATACCCGTTCGCTGGAAGGCTGCATCATAGATATTATCTTCTGAGGCGAGGGCCCCGGTGTGTGATGCGGCCACTGCAGCCGATTCGGGGAAGCGCCCGGCCTTGTACACTATGACAGGCTTTGTCCGGGCAAAAGCACGGGCTGCCGACATGAAATTCCTGGCACCGGCAATTGACTCAATATAAAGGATAATATACTTAGTTGACTCATCAGCCCCCAGGTAATCTATCAGGTGACCGAAATCTACATCCAGGGCGTTACCCAGTGAGATAAAGTAGGAGAAGCCTATCTTTTCTTCCCTTGCCCTGTCGAGCACAGAGGTGCAAAGGGCACCGGACTGGGAAATAAAGGCTATGTTGCCTTTCCGGGGTAGAGAGGGGGCGAAGCTGAGGTTAAGCTTTAGTTCAGGAATGATTATTCCCAGGCAATTGGGACCAATGATCCTCATGTCGGGGAAACCTTTCCTAATATCCTTTACCTCGTTTTCAAGCTTAAGCCCTTCGTTACCTGTTTCCCTGAAACCGGCTGACATAATTATTATGCCGTTAATCCCTGCTTCACCGCATTCCTTCACCCATTGAGGCACTTCATCTGCGGCACTGCATATAACGGCAAGGTCGGGCCTTCGGGGGAGGCTGTCGAGCGAGTTGAAACAGGGAATGCCCAGGACAGCTTCACTTGTGCGGTTAACAGGGTAGATAACACCTTTGAAACCGCTGCCGATCAGGTTTGTAAGCACTTTGCCGCTTACACTGTTAGGATTGATGGACACACCTATAATAGCTATCCTATCCGGCTTGAAAATAGGGTCCAGATAATTTCGGGTCATTGAGAAAAAAATTAGTCAGAACTTCAAATAAGCCCGCGTCAGCCTCTTACATCCTGAGCTTTTTGAAATCTTCTCTCATACGATCGAGGTCGGTCAGCCATGCTTCAATATCTTCCTCATGCTCAAGCTCATCATTTAATATGCTTATGGCAATCTGGTGGGTTGTATGATCTTTGCCATGAGTAAATTCAGCTATCTGCTGGTACCTCTTTATTGCACATCTCTCACCTATGAGATTTTGTTTTAGTATTGCTTCTACATAAGGATCGCTTGGTTCTTCATAATCACACTCTGCATGCTTAACCCACTGTGTCGGGTTCAGAATGGGTGTTCCGCCTATTTGAATGATCCTGTCCACCACCATAACGGCATGCTTTAATTCTTCGTCGGCGTGCACCAGTAACTCAGGCTCAACTTCACTTCTCATTGGTCCTTCCATGATCCTGGCACCTATCCAGTACTGGTAATAAGCCAGCCATTCCTCAGCGAGCGCCCCGTTGAGCATTTTTATAAGCTCCTCAGTATCAAGCTTTAAAATTTTTACAGCATCTTGTCCCATAATGTATGTTTTAGGTTTAATAATTTAATAATTCAAGGAAGTATAAATTTACTTAATAGTAGACAATTTCCAAAAAGCAGCAGGATGATTATTAAACATGTAATAAAAAATAAATAATAATCCTGTTTTAACTAACTTGGCCCGGATAATATAGCTTGACCTGATATTATAAGCTGACCCGGATAATATAAGCCGGCCATGATAATAACTTTAAATCAAAAACAATGAAACGTATAAGCCTTATCATTTCACTGCTATTGCTGGTGGTATTTTCTGCCGGACTGAATGCGCAGGATAAGAAAGTAATCAAGAAGATAATAGAGATTGGCACCACCGATAACAGGTCGATGGACCACCTCGATGTTATCAGTAACCGTTTTGGAGGGCGGCTTGTTGGTTCTGATGCATATGAAAATGCCGCGCTGTGGTGTGCATCCCAGTTCCGCGAATGGGGGATGCAGGTAGAGATGCATGAAGCCGGTGAGGTACCGGTGGGATTCAACCGCGGACCCTGGTTTGGAAGGATGCTTGCAGAGGACGGTATGATACTGCATTTTGCCACTCCTTCCTATACAGCTGGCACCAAAGGTGTACAGAGGGGCCATGTTATGATTGAGCCTAAGACGCAGGCCGAATTTGAAAGGATGAAAGGAAAACTGAAAGGTGCGTGGGTATTGATATCCGGGATGAACAGCGGGTGGCCTGTTGATTATTCAGAGACAGGTGATTCAATCAGGGCAAGTGTGATTGCCGAGAATGAAGAGATTATGCAGAAGAACCGTGAGATAATGAGAGCCAACAGGGAAAGGGAAGAAGGTGAGAGAGAGGAGATGCTTCCATACAAAGAGGAACCGGCGCTTTTCTATAAGGAGATGGTAGAGGCGGGCATACTGGGGATCATCCAGGCCTCAAGCGTTCCTATCAGGGCGCTGTATGACAGGAAGAATATTAACAATGGAACACTTACTTTCGATAACCTTCCCAGGGTTCCCGATATAAAACTGAATGAACACCAGTACAGGATCATTGAACAGAAGGCTAAGGAACGCCAGTATTTCCAGCTTGAATTTGATATCAGGAACCACTGGAAACCGGGACCGGTGAAATACCATAATGTGATAGGTATAATACCCGGAACAAAATATCCTGATGAATATGTTATTATGGGTGGTCATCTTGATGCTTTTGATGTGGCTACAGGTGGTGTGGACGATGGTTCTGGTGTAACACCTCATATGGAAGCAGCCCGCCTGATAATGGAAGCGGGGGGTAAGCCGGAGAGGACAATAATATGTGCCATATGGGCAGCCGAGGAATTCGGTTTGCTGGGGTCAAAAGCTTGGGTAGAGGATAATATGGATAAGCTGGACCGTATAGCTAATTATTTTAACCGTGATGGCGGACCTACAGTTGCCAGCAGCCTCAGTGTGCCGGAGGCAATGTATGATGATTTTGAAAAGGTGTGTGAGCCGCTCAATGAGATTAATCCTGATTTCCCTTTCACACTCAGGAAGAGTGAACCGCGTAGAAAGCCTGAAAGGGCCGGCGGTTCAGACCATGCCTATTTCGCGATGAATGGTGTACCTACAATATCCTTCGGGACGGGCGATCCAAAAGGCTACGATTTCAATTACGGTGAGATATGGCATACCGAAAGGGACCTTTATAATATGAGCATACCCGAATACCAGGAGCATACAGCTGTTGTTACGGCAGTGGTTGTTTACGGGCTTGCCAATCTTGATCACCTGCTGTCAAGGGAAGGCTTGTTCCTGGAGGAATAATTTTCAGCCTGCTGTCGCGAGATTTAAATTATTTTATCCAGTCATTTAGAATAAGCTGTTGTATTGGATCCGGATCAGGCAATCTGTAGATCCTGTAGCTTACTGATTTAAGGGTGTCAGTGACCACGCTGATATCTCGTTGGAAGTAGCGTTGTTTAAGCCTGAAGTGCAGGGTATCGCCGGGTGATGAGTGTTTTAATATCTCACCCAGTGATCTGTCAGCCGGTGGCTGACCATTGATTTGCAGGATTACATCATCCACACTCAAACCATAATTCCAGGCAGGTGAATCCCTCCGTACGGAAGTGATGATCGTTTCATCACCGGAAGTCCTGGTCGTGGCACCAAGATAGCTGCCCCGTACTGGCTCTGCTTCCATGTCAATCTGTAAGCCGGCGTAGCCAAGATATTTATTGTAATCGATATCACCTGTGCTTGAAGCATAGACATCAAAAATCTCATCCAGTGATGTGCCGGCCATTGATTCACATTCCGATCTGAATTCATCCCCCGTAAAACCACGATTTAAATCCCTGTAATATTTGAAATAAAGCTTTCTCATTACATCATCAAGCGATTTCTCATTATCCGTCTCCTTTCTGATGGCAAGGTCGAGCAGCATTCCCAGGGCACAGCCCTTGTCGTAATATGATATTGTGGCATTTTGAGTATTACTGCTCCTGTTGAAGAAAGAGATCCATGTATCGAAACTTGATTCAGTGGCCGACTGGTACCTGCTGCCCGGTATACTCTCATAGGACCTGATAGTATTTCCCAGGTAGTTTAAGACATCATCCACGGTGAGTAAGCCTGCCCTGTTCATTATAATATACTCATAGTAAACGGTAAATCCCTCCGATACCCACAGCATATCTGTATAGTTCTCGCTATTGTAGTCCAGCGGCCAGAGACCGGCAGGACGTATTCTTTTGACATTATAAAGGTGAAAAAATTCATGGGTGATAAAGTTCATCCATCCCTTATTCTTTTCTTCATTGTCCCTGTCAAAAAAGTTTCCCCTGGAATAAACTGCCATTGAATTGGCATGTTCAAGTCCCCCCATGCCGCGGTCCATTATCAGGAAGGTGTAATGCTTATATGGGATATCGCCAATAAGTCCTGTGGCCACCGGGATAATTTTCTCAAGATTGTTTTTAAAGCCTTCAAGATCTGTATTACCCGGATTTTCAACTGCCAGGGTATAGGGTATATTTTCAACTTCAAAATGAAGAACCTTCATATTACCCGCCAGTATGGGGCAATCGTAAAGGACATCGTAATTGTCTGCACGGAAGGTATTTACCGAACCGGCAACACGGTCAAGTCCTGTACATACTGATTTCCATTCACTGTAGGGTATGATTTTCACCGTGCAGGGCTGGTCAGTATTTCCAACCGGGTACATAAAGACTGCGGTGGGTGATATGAAGGCCCTGCCATAATCAAGGTAGGCATCGGCCACGGAAACCCTGTATGCGTATACATCATATTCAATACGCAGGTTTTGTAGTCCTTGTTTATTTATCTTCCAGGTGCTCTTATCCGTTTTTTCCCATTGAAGACTTTCACCCTTAACAGCTTCAGCTTTAAATGAACTGATATTGGCTGCATAATTCATTATCCAGTAATAGCCCGGGGTCCAGTCGGGCAGGCGTAATTCGATATTGTCGCCCGGGTAATTACTGACCTGCATAACAACATGGAAATAATGCGTATTTGGTTTTTCCATGCTTACGGTGTAGTCAATGGTGATCTTATCCCCTGCATTAGCAGGATAGGCATTAAATGAAATGAACAGGACAAGGAGGACTGAAATAAAGGAAGACCTGGCATGCATGGCAGAGTGGTATTAAAGTTAATTAAACAAGTCTGAATTATTCCAGGAAGCGATGGCTTTTTTC
>JAZBOI010000437.1:0-3266 GCA_036351095.1 Bacteroidales bacterium
GAACCGGAGATATGTAAAAAGGAGGAATGTGATGCTAGGTATTTTTTTTTACGAACACTTCATCATGAACCGGTGGTATGTAAAAAGTAAGAATATGATGCACGGACTTAAGGCATTTTTTAATAACACAGAAGCGGGATTCTGCTACCAGGCAGGATTCAGATAGTCATTATATAATCAGTCAGATTGGTATCCCGGTCGAGTTTCATTTTCTTTCTGAGCCGGTACCTGCTGATTTCAACCCCACGCACCGAGATATTCATCAGTGGCGCGATCTCTTTTGATGAGATATTCATTCTTAGATATGCACAGAGTCTTAAATCACCGGGTGTCAGTTCAGGATGCAATTCTCTCAGGCGTGAGTGAAATTCCTGGTGGACTTCATCGAAATAGCGGTTAAAGACCTCCCAGTCCTTTTCATTCTTTATATCCCGGTCAATTTTCCGGCTGATCTTTTTTAGTTCATTCTCAACAAACTCACTCCTGGCATTCTTACTCAGACGGGATAATTCATCTTTAAGTGTATTAAGAAATTTATTCTTCTGGATAAGATGATAAGTAGATGTGGCCAGTTCCTTGTTCTTGTGTTTCATCTCAGCTTCTAATTTCTCGTTCTTAAGGTGTATTACTTCCCTTTCCGCAGCCTGCTTTTGTTCTTCAAGACTCTGTTCCTTCTTTCTGAATGCTTTAAGCTGCTTGCTCTTTTCCTGGGACCTGACTTTATCCATCCTGCGGAAATAAAAATACACCAGGCCCACAATCAGCCCTGATCCAAGTAGGAAATATATGATTATTGCCGTATTAGATCTGTGGAACGGAGGCTCAATTATGAAATGAAACCTGTCAATTTCACTTATATTGTTATAGGTGTTCCGGGCTTTAACTTCAAAGCAATATTCATCTTCCCTCAGATTGGTATAAGATTGTTCATTGGAATTTGTCCATTCAGACCAGCTTTCGTCGAAATTAACCAGGCGAAAACTGTACTCTATCTGTCCTGCATTTTCGAGATCTGGAGAGTTGAACCTGAAGGATATATTATTATGTGCATGCGGTATTGAGAAATTCTCTTTTACAGCTTCCCTGTCAAGTTCAGAGTTTCCGGAAAAATACCACAGTGAGTCCTTTGTTCTGGAAGAAATGCGCACCCTGTTTATGTACACATTCATTTCATCAAAATAATCTTTAAAGATGGACGGATCATAGTGGACAAGGCCATCCTGTGTGCCAATATAGATATTATCCGGATTATGTACATAAATGTTATCGAATGGTGATACACGTGCTTTGTTTATATCTTTGAAAGGTGTCGTGATAATTTTATAGGTCCCGTCTTCCATGAGCCTGAATACCCCCATTCCATCCTGTGCAGAATACCATATATTACCATTGGGATCCTGTTTAAGTAAATATATCAGCCTGAGGTCACCATAAAACTGATTAAGATCCACGGGCATTGTGAAAAGCTCCTTGTCCTGATCAAACTGGTATATCCCCTGGCTTGTTGATACGAAAAAATCCTCACCGGATTCATGTAAAATATAAGGTAGTTTCACGGGTAGCCCGTTTGACCCTTTATATTCTTTAACAGTACTAACGCTGTCGAGGGTCTGATTGAGATAAATATGGAACAAACCGAGGTATCCATGACTCATCCACAGGCTGTTATTTTCCTCTATTATCAAATCTTTTGAAGAAATATCCATCCCTTTTACCCGGTCTCTGTATTCCCAGGAACCTCCTCTTCCCTTTGACAGAGTCATAAGGCCGTCGTAGGTTCCACATAACAATAAATTATCATGTCCGGGCATTTCCAAAAAATTCCAGACACCCCTGGTCTTATTTATCCTCACAGATCTAAGTCCGTCAATAACATAAGCTCCATTATGATGTCCGCAAAGCAACTGGCCGTCAATGACTGACAGGTTCCATACCTGGCCATCCGTTCCTTCGACAAGATCATATTTGATGTTTGTATGGTTTTTTAGCTTATCAATCTGTTTTGAATACAGGCCCTGGTTTGTGCCTACATACAGTCTGTCATTAAAAGTAACTGTGGCATAAGTTGCGGCAATGTTAAAATTATCATTAATAAAGGAAATGGGAAGACTTGAATTTAAGAAATCAATTCCAATATCAAGCCCCAGCCAGGTATTATCCTGATGATCGATAAAAAGTGACAGAACGGTGTTATTCTGCAAACCATTTGATCTGCTAATGTGCTGTTCTATTTTTCCTTCCTGATTAGCCACAAATAATCCACTCCTTATTGTCCCGAACAGGTATTTATTATTATAACAAGCTCCGCAATAAAGCTTGGCTTTCTTTAGCTCTGTCGATATTTCTGTATTCCAGGGTTTTAATAAGCTTCCGGATAATATGTAGATACCATTACCCAGGGTGCCAATTAACAGGTCGCCGGTGTTAAGCCTGTGCAATAAGTGAATTTCATCAAGGGTGAATACAGGATCATCTGAAACCGTAACCAGGGAATCATCCATCATAAGTCTCAGACCTGCACCCTTTTCAACAACATAATAATTATCATCTGCATAAAAGGAATAACCATACCTGTCACCGGGTTCAAGAACCCTTATACATTCATCCTTGTAGATAAAAATATACTCAAAGCTCTGAAAAACAATCCCAAACCGTGTTTCATAAATATTCCATATATCATCAAAATTTTTAGCATGCTCAGGTATAAGCTCATTTAAAGAACGATATATTATCCCTTTTTGATCTGATCTTTCAAGTACTCCAATTTCATTGAATGCACCAACGTAAAGGTTCCCATCCTTTCCGGATGCAAGAGATCTGACAATTGACTTATTTTCTACCTCGTATCTTTCCCAATCTGCACCATCAAATCTCAGTATGCCATTATTGTTGGCAACATAAATGTTCCCCTGGTCATCATCCACAATTTTCCAGTTCTGGGCTCCGCCACCATAAACCTCCATTCCAATATTCTTGATCTCCGGGACCCCGATTGACTTAAACTGTCCCTGTAAGAGAGTATTCAGGAAAAAAAACAGTATAAACAAACAGCTTACTCTTTTTCTTCTCAAGATACTGGCTGAAGCGGATAGAATACTCATATGATGCCTGACCCTTAAATTAGGACAATAATTGTATCAAAGTGAATATAGTAAAATTAATATATTTTTTTTATTTCCCGGCAGTGTCCCCTATTCCTGGCGCAGGTTATCAATAGGATTAACCATTGCTGATCGTCTTTCCTTTAAGAATACCGTAATAAAGAC
>JAZBOI010000438.1:0-3574 GCA_036351095.1 Bacteroidales bacterium
CCGGCAGAAGGTGCATTTACCGCACGACTGGTCATGGGTAAAGGTCAGGAAATATTTTGCTATATCGACCATGCAATCGGAATCGTCAAGTACCACCAGTCCCCCTGAGCCCATCATGGCACCCAGTTTTTTCAGTTCATCAAAGTCGATGCGTGTATCTGCCAGCCTTTCGGGAATACACCCACCTGACGGGCCTCCTATCTGCACCGCCTTGAACTTCCTGCCGGGAGTCACTCCTTCACCTATATCTTCTACTATCTCCCTTATGCTTATCCCCATTGGCACTTCGATGAGGCCACCCCTGGCAACCTTCCCGGCCAGTGCGAATACCTTAGTGCCGCTTGAATCCCCTGTTCCTATGGCTTTGAACTGCTGTGGCCCCTTATTGATTATCCAGGGTATCATACTCAGTGTCTCGGTATTATTAACAAGGGTAGGTTTTCCGAACAGCCCTTTTTCCGCAGGGTAGGGTGGACGATAGCGCGGGTTACCCCTCATACCTTCAATTGATGAAATCAGGGCTGTCTCTTCACCGCAGACAAAGGCGCCTGCCCCCTCAAAAATGCTTACCCTGAACTCAAAACCTGATCCGTAAAGTTTTTTACCGATAAGGCCATCCGCCCTGCATTTATCTATTGCATTTCGCATCCTTTCCACTGCAAGGGGATATTCGGCACGTATATAAAATATCCCTTCCGTGGCCCCGGTGGCCCAGGCAGCTATCATCATGCCTTCGAGCACACGGTAGGGGAATGATTCAATTAGCATGCGGTCCATAAAGGCCCCGGGGTCACCTTCATCACCATTGACTACCAGGTATTTAATATCAGATTGGCTCCTGGCTGTGATCTCCCACTTGTCCGCTGTCGGAAATCCTCCTCCACCACGGCCTCTTAATCCGCTTTCCCGCACAAGATCAATCACTTCCTGCGGTTTATTGTTCCTGATCACTTTCTCCAGTGCATCAAAACCGCCCCATTTCTTATATTCCTCAAAGGAGAAGGGGGACAGCTCACCCGAGTGTTCGGTGGCTATATGTTTTTGTTTGGCAAGAAAATTATCCAGGTATTTCTCACGCACTGTATCAGACAGGTTAATTGGGCTGTTAAGCTTTTCCTCGTTATGGAAACTGTCTATCCAGTCATTTATGTGATGAAGCAGTCTAAGTTTCTTCCCGGCCGGCCTGACATGCTTCAGCACAATATCTTCAACCTGGTTTCTCCCTACATTGGTGTACCTGTAGGTCCTGCCACCCTGTTCAGCAAATTCAAGCAGGGGGGTCTGGTTGCACACTCCTACACAGCCCACGGGTTTGATACGTGCAATGATTTTATTTTCTCTCAGGCATTTTTCCACTTCATACAGGACATCCCGGCTGCCGCCTGCTATGCAGCAGGATCCCAGTCCCACCCTTATTTCCGTATCACTTACTGCCTCTTCAGCGGACTGACCAGTCTCATCCTCACTCCTTGCACTGTTAAGGAAATCATCAATAATATTTTTTATCCCGGTGGTCCTGACGTGGCCGTAGGTTTTATCGTCAATCTGAACAACCGGTGCAAGGGTACAGCAACCCAGGCATGCCACTTCTTCCAGTGAGAACATGCTGTCATCTGTCGTATTTGTTCCTTCACCGATATTCAGTTCCCTGCGGAAGGCATCCGTTACCAGTGAGGCCCCTTTCACATGGCAGGCTGTCCCGGTACATACCTTTATGGTATGCTGGCCTGCAGGTATGTGTCTGAACTGGGAATAGAAGGTTGAGACACCCGATATCTGTCCCGGAGTGATCTCACTTATACTGCATATATGCTTTATTGCCTCCGATGGAAGGTAATTGAGTCTATCCTGTACCGCCTGCAGTATTGGAATTACCTTATCCCTGGCGGTGCCTGTTTCAGCCACAACTTCTTCAACGACCCTTGTAATGTCTTCATAACTGAGACTGTTACAGGTGCATTTATGCTCTTCTATGTTCCTTTTTTCCTTCATTCTCCTATGCAATACAGGTGCATTCTTTCTCTTCTATGTTCCTTTTTTCCTTCATTCTCCTATGCAATACAGGTGTTCCTCCGACCGTATAAAGATCATCCCTTCAGAGAATGCGGGTGTACATACCGCTCTTTCCCCGAGTGCCGGCTCAGACACCAGGCTGAATTCCCTGCCTGCTTCAACTATATGCATCACACCGGCCTGGTCGAGCATATAGACTTTATCGCCTGCTATTATGGGTGAGGCATAGAAGCCATAGTCAAAGTCATTATCCCAGACAAGCTTACCCGTCTCCGTGTCATAACAGGCTGCAGCACCCCAGCTGGTAAGTAAAAATACCAGCTCGTCGGTGGCTGCCGGGCTTGCAACTTCAGGCGTATATTCATTGTCCTGCCAGACAACTGAAGCATTCTCACCCGGTTTAATTGCCGCCAGCACAGCAAACTCATTTACGGCGAACACATATTTTGAATTAACTCCCACTGAGGGTCCCACCTCCCCGCTCATGCACTGAACCGACCATAATTCCCTACCGGTATTCACATCATATGATATAACATGGGGTTCCGAAGTAAGTATCACCTGCGTTATGCCATCAAATTCCGCTATAACAGGGGAGGACCATGATATGGCTACCGGTCTTATCGTTTCCCATAGCTTCTTGCCTGTATTAATATCAAAGGCCATTATTGATTTCTTATTTCTTTCATCATACTGAACAAGGAGTTTATCGCCGTGTATTATCAGCGACGAGGAATGCCCGTAATGGTTATCCGGCACACCCAGGTTTTTGGCCCATAATCTGTTTCCTTGCATATCGAGGCATACCAGGTTGCCCGTTCCAAAAATTGCACAGACAGCCTTTCCGTTTGTGGCAGCTGTTGGAGCTGCCAGTCCTGTATCCTCAGATGTGGCGGGGGGTGTTTCCGGTTCACCGCTCACTCCTGTTGCAGGGGCAGTCCACAGTAATTCACCGCTGAGCTTATGATAGCACATCACCTCTGTTGAATCTCCCCTGGCACCGGTCAGGAAGACCTTATCATTCCATATTACCGGTGAACTGTACCCGTGACTGCTAACCTTTGTTTTCCACCTTATATTCTCACCAGTTTTGCCATCCCAGGATACAGGGTAATCCTTACTTTTTACTATTCCCCTGCTACCCACACCCCTGAAAAAAGGATAATTAATACCGTTATCAATTTCAGTTGATGGCAGTGCAGGATCTGAAGATTGTACGCTTTCGGTCATTTTCGCTTCTTTTCCCTCCAGGCTTTCAAGGCTTTCTTCCTGGCTGCCCGGCGATACTTCTCCCTGCCCGTCAGGCTTGTCTGTTGCAGCCTCCCCTTGATTAATTGCTGCAACAGGGTCCTCCCGCATATGTGTGATATTGCTTATGCCTGCCTGTCCCGTATCTTCCGGCACAGGCATGGGGTCGGGCAGCTTAACCCTCATCTGCAATGATATAATGAAAGCTGCCACCATCACTGCTGCTGAGGAGATAAAGAGGTAGATCCTCGATTTTCTTTTTGTACCGGTAAGATCATAGCCGTCCGCCGGTTCTTCAGGGCTGACACGCTTC
>JAZBOI010000439.1:0-2641 GCA_036351095.1 Bacteroidales bacterium
AAACCCGTGAATTTCACGGGTTTTATCTTTAAAGGCCTTCAGCGTTGAGAGCTTGCTCTCATAAGCAGGAAGGCCTTTAAAGAATAATGCTGTAAGCATTTATCAGTGATTGTCCTGGCGGGGAGAGGGGGATTCGAACCCCCGGTACCCTGTTGAGAGTACGCTGGTTTAGCAAACCAGTGGTTTCAGCCACTCACCCACCTCTCCGTGAACAGTTAAATTTTTAGCGCAACAAAAATAGAAAAAGTATACTAATAATACAAAGAAATAATTCATTAGCCCCAGGCTTAGGAAACACAAAACTATTTCACCATAACAGACACAAAGATCACTACTAATTAACCAATTAACATTGCAGACTGCAGACTACAGGCTGCTACTAACGACATGCACCGTCATAGAAGATCCTTCGCTGCAGCCGGGATGACAGTTACTTCATAAGGGCTTCTATATCATCTATCTCCTTCGGCACTGCCTTCGATAATACCTCGCAACCATCTTCAGTAATCAGCACAGTATCCTCAATCCTTATCCCAATCCCAGTTTCAGGATTATATAAGCCCGGCTCAATAGCAAACACCATGCCCGGTTGCAGACCTTCATCACCGTAAACGCCCACATCATGCACTGCCATGCCTACAAAATGACCGAAGCCGCTTATGATATTTTCTATCTTCAGTTTGCCCTTCTCCACAGGAGGTTTCATAGAATGAGAAATATAGTCTTCCAGTCCGGAGAGGTCAAGATCCATGTTACTGAGTTTCTTTTTTACATATGCGATCACGTCCTTTTCTTTAACGCCCGGCCTATAGGATTCAATACAGGCCTTCTGAATTTCAAGCAGAAGAGTATATACTTTTCTCTGCTCAATACTGAACTTACCATTTACAGGCCATGTTCTTGAGATATCCATCGTCAGGTAATCCATGCAGGCACCGAAATCAATAAGCAGGAGGTCCCCGTTCTTGGTCTGTCTTGAGCTTTTCTCATAATGCAGTGTGCAGGTGTTGGGTCCGCTTGCCACTATGGGAGGATAAGCAGCTCCAAGGGCGCCATGGGCCATGACCACATTCATGGCAGCCGCTTCAATCTCATATTCGTAGACACCCGGTTCGGTGGCCATGATAGCTGCCTTCACTCCTTCGGCTGACACTTTCCCGTTTTTCCTGAGGATTTCCTTCTCCCATTCTGTTTTGATGACTCTTAACTCATCAATAAGTGGTGCCACATCGTGAAAATCAATATACGGATAGCGGTGCTTTAATTTATTGACCCGGTAAGTATTCAATGTCACCTGATCATTATAATGTGAGCGTCCGGCCCTGGCATAATGAAGATCCATTTCACTTCTTCCCCCATTTACAACATCTGGAGGGGAGATCCTGACATAAACATCTGAACCGCTTTTGCCGCAATTCCTCACTATGTATTCATCCAGATCAGATACAGGGACAATGGCATCGAAAAATGCCTCTGAAGGATCCGTATCACTGCATAAGAGATTGGAACCTGAAACATATATCTCCCTGGGGGATAAAAGGGGCTGAAGCAATATTGACTGACCTGATGCCGGCAGCATGATAAGAGCTGAGCCGGCTTCCTCAATACCTGTAAAATAGTAAAAATCGTTATCCTGCCTGAAAGGAGCACCGGTCTCAGGTCCGGGCTTTCCGAAAAGCAGGATCATATCAGCATCAACCTTTTCCATCAGTTTCTGCCTCCTCGCCGCAAATTCTTCTTTATTTAATTCAGCTCTTTGCCCGTATGAGGCACTGAAAGAAAAGATCACCAGTAAAAAACATGATAGCCGGAGTAAATTACGATTCATGACAAATAATTTAATTTATTAAGACATTTAATTTAGCGATTAAATTTGAATGTAAAGGCAGCTATCCTAATCAAATTAACAGATAAAGCAAATAATTCAAGGCTCTTTCCGGCAAAATTAGAAATGCCAAGCAGTTAAATTGATATATTTGAACATGAATATGAAGGAAAGATATGGTCATAAGGCCCTTATTGCAGGAGCTTCCGAAGGAATAGGTGCTGCATATGCAGAATACCTGGCTGCGGAAGGTTTCAGCCTGTACCTTGTAGCCAGGAGAAAGGATCCCCTGCAAAAGCTTGCCGATATGCTTGCTCAAAGATACGGTGTGACGGTCCGCCAGATTATATGCGACCTATCTGACGATGATGCCGCCGGGCAGATTATATCATCAACCGCCGGGGATGAACCTGACATTATGATATATAACGCTGCACTGTCCCATATCGGCCCCTTCGCTGATCATCCCATCGAAGGACATTGCCTGGCAACACGCGTAAACATTATAACTCCTCTAAGACTCGTTCATCACTTCGGAAAAAAGATGCTTGAAAGACAACGCGGAGCAATCGTGTTGATGTCGTCCCTGGCCGGCTTCCAGGGAAGTGGCTACCTTGCAGGCTACGCTGCAGGTAAAGCTTTCAACAGGGTCCTGGCAGAAAGCCTCTGGTACGAGTGGAAGGATAAGGACGTGGATATTATAGCCTGCTGCGCCGGTGCTACATCAACACCCGGTTATGTCAGCTCTGCCCCGGCAAAGGCAAGCCCTTTTGCCCCCGGAGTGCAGCTACCAGAAGAAGTTGTCAGTGAGTGCTT
>JAZBOI010000440.1:0-6287 GCA_036351095.1 Bacteroidales bacterium
CACCCGGTAATCTTCATGGACATACCATCGGCAGAAATGACCAAGTATGCCGCCAATGCCATGCTGGCTACAAAAATCAGTTTCATAAATGATATGGCCAACCTCTGCGAAAAGGTAGGTGCCGATATTAATATGGTGAGGAGAGGTATCGGTTCAGACTCGAGGATAGGTAATAAATTTATTTACGCAGGTCTGGGATACGGCGGATCGTGCTTCCCAAAGGATGTCAAGGCCATTATAAAAACCGCTGCCGTTCATGGTTACGAGCTCAGGGTGATGAAGGCTGTTGATGAGGTTAATGAAAGTCAGAAAGAATCGATCTTTCACAAGCTTTACAGGCACTTCGGAGAAAATATCAGGGGCAGGAAAATTGGCATGTGGGGACTCTCCTTCAAACCCAACACCGACGATATGCGCGAAGCTCCTGCACTCACACTGATAAACAGCTTCCTTGAAAATGGTGCTGAGGTTTGCGCCTACGACCCCGTTGCCATGGAGGAGGCAAAAAGAAGGCTGGGCAACAGTATCACTTACTCTGAAGATTCTTACGGGGCACTCGTGGATGCGGATGCCCTGGTGCTCGTCACAGAATGGAATGAGTTCAGGAATCCAAACTGGACGGTTATAGAGAAGATCATGAAGAATAAAGTCGTGTTCGACGGCAGGAATATTTACGAGAAAGAAGTGCTGCAACAGGCAGGCTTTACTTATTACGGAATTGGAAGATAAGATATGAGCAAAATTCTCATTACCGGAACTGCAGGATTCATTGGATTCCACCTGGTGAATAAACTGGTAGCAGAGGGCCACACTGTTACAGGCCTGGATAATATTAACGATTATTATGACGTGAAGCTCAAGTATGACCGGCTGGCAGAAACGGGAATACAGAAAGAGGCAATAGCTTATAATAAGCTCACACAGAGCATTAAACACCCTGGTTACAGCTTTACCAGACTCGATCTTGAAGACAGTGAGGCACTCTCCGCGCTCTTTGGATCGTCCGGCTTTGATTATGTGGTTAACCTGGCTGCACAGGCAGGAGTAAGGTACAGCATAGAAAATCCTTCAGTCTATATTAACAGTAATATTGTTGGCTTTGCCAATATACTCGAGGCATGCCGGCACAATAAGGTCAAACACCTGGTTTATGCCAGCAGCTCAAGTGTATACGGCTTAAATGAAAAAATGCCCTTTTCTGCTGACGACAATGTGGATCACCCGATAAGTCTCTACGCAGCATCCAAAAAATCCAATGAACTGATGGCCCATACCTACAGCCACCTGTTTGACCTGCCTACAACAGGACTGCGCTTCTTTACGGTTTATGGTCCCTGGGGCCGCCCTGACATGGCGCTCTATATTTTCACCAAAGCAATTACCGAAGGAAGAAAAATACAGATAAACAATAATGGCGATATGAAAAGGGATTTTACCTATGTCAGTGATATAGTGAATTCCCTTTCGCGGCTCATCCCCGCTGTACCGGCAGGGAACACTGAATGGACGGGCAAAGAACCACAACCATCCTCCTCACCGGCAAAATACAGGATCTACAACATTGGCAATAATGCACCGGTTCATTTAATGGACTTCGTGGATGCCATTGAACAGGAACTGGGTATGGAAGCCAGTAAGGAATTCCTTCCCATGCAGGCCGGTGATGTTCCTGCCACCTGGGCCGATGTCAGTTCACTTATCGAAACGATAAACTATAAACCCTCAACATCGGTAAGAGAAGGGATCAGGAATTTTGTCAGGTGGTATAAAGAATATGTGAAGATTAATTAATCCTGAAAGGAAGCAAAATAACAGCTTCATCAACTTTTATGTGAATGAGGCTGCAGGTGAAACATTGCTGCCCGGAGAAAGAACCGGGACACTTTATAAATAGAAAAAGAAGAAAAACCACTGTATGGATTCCCTGACAATAGCCATAAAAGCCGCAATAGATGCAGGAAGAACAATTAAAGACCTTTATGACAGGGGCGATATCGAAACACAGGTAAAAGATGATCTGACGCCTGTTACAAATGCTGACATGGCATCGAATACTATTATAATGGAACAGCTGTCAGGGACCGGGATCCCGGTGCTGAGTGAAGAAAATAAAAGCATTCCCCATAAGGAAAGGAAAAGCTGGGACAGAATGTGGATTGTTGATCCCCTTGACGGTACAAAGGAATTCCTGAAAGAAAACGGTGAATTCACCGTGAATATAGCCCTTATTGAAGGACGGGTGCCCTTCCTTGGTGTGATATACGCACCTGTTACGGCAGAATTATACTTTGCTTGCCCGGGTAAAGGCTCATTTAAAACAGTGGTGAAGGAGGAAGAAAACGATATTCAAAAAATCATAGCACGTTCTGATAAACTCCCCCTGGCACAGGACACGCAGCCTGCTAAAGTGGCAGTAAGCCGTTCCCACATGAATGAGTTAACCAGGAATTATATCATGTCAAGGCAGGCAGGGGGGGAAAAACCATTGCTTGTATCCAGGGGCAGTTCCCTGAAGATATGTATGGTGGCAGAGGGCAGCGTGGCATATTATCCCCGCTTTGGTCCCACAATGGAATGGGACACCGCTGCAGGACATGCCATTGTAAGATATGCAGGCAAAGCCCTGAAAAAAATAGACAGCGGTGAAGAACTGAGCTATAATAAAGATGAGCTGCTTAATCCTGACTTTATCGCTGAATGAATTATCTTTGCAGACCGGATCTGAAAAATAAATTAAGTACCGAATTTGAGATCAATGAATAAAAACAAGGACAAAGAGAAAAGCAATTACACCCTGAACCACCTCCGTGAGCTTGAAGCCGAATCGATACACATCATGCGTGAAGTGGCTTCGGAGTTCGGGAACCCTGTAATGCTCTATTCCATCGGTAAGGACTCTTCTGTCATGGTGAGGCTGGCAGAAAAAGCATTTTACCCGGGTAAGGTTCCTTTCCCCCTGATGCATATAGATTCAAAATGGAAATTCAGGGAGATGATAAGTTTCAGGGATTCCTATGCGAAAAAGAACAACTGGGATCTTATTGTTCATTTTAATGAAGAAGGTTACAAACAGGGCATAGGTCCTTTCACCCATGGCAGCAAGGTGCATACCGATGTGATGAAAACAGAGGCCCTGCTTAACGGGCTTAACAAGTATAAATTCGATGCTGCTTTTGGCGGGGCGCGAAGGGACGAAGAGAAATCAAGGGCCAAAGAGAGGATATTCTCTTTCAGGGACAGGTTTCACCAGTGGGATCCAAAAAACCAGCGGCCTGAGCTATGGGATATATATAACACACGTGTTCATAAGGGAGAATCTATAAGGGTATTTCCGCTGAGTAACTGGACTGAGCTGGATGTGTGGCAGTATATAAGGCTGGAAAATATTCCCATTGTGCCCCTCTATTTTGCAAAGGAAAGGCCTATAGTCGATATAGACGGCAATCTTATCCTTGTTGATGATGACAGGATGCCCCCCGAGCTGGCTGCCAGGGCTGAGATGAGAAAAGTACGTTTCCGTACACTTGGTTGCTATCCCCTGACCGGGGCTGTTGAATCGGATGCTGACACAATAGAAAAAATTGTGGAAGAAATGATGACAATAACCAAATCGGAACGTACTACCAGGGTCATCGATTTCGACCAGGATGCCAGCATGGAACAGAAAAAGAGAGAGGGTTATTTTTAGTCAGAAGACACCCTGCCGGGTGCTGTGACACAGATTCCCCGGTATTTTACGGCAGAAAAAAATGATTAACGGATTAATGGTGAAATGAATACTGAAAAAATTGATATAAAGGAATTTCTTGACCAGGATGAGAAGAAGGATATGCTTCGCTTTCTCACGGCAGGGTCAGTGGATGACGGCAAGTCGACGCTTATCGGGCGCCTGATGTTCGACAGCAAAAAGCTCTACGAAGACCACCTTTCGGCACTTATAAGAGACAGCAAAAAAGTTGGCCATGCAGGAGATGAGATAGACTACGCACTGCTGCTTGACGGGCTTAAGGCCGAGCGTGAGCAGGGCATAACCATTGATGTGGCATACAGGTATTTCTCGACCAATAAGAGAAAGTTTATTATTGCCGACACGCCCGGGCACGAGCAGTATACAAGGAATATGGTTACCGGTGCTTCCACGGCCAACCTTGCAATCATCCTTACAGATGCTACCAAGGGGGTTATCACACAGACAAAAAGGCATACTTTCATAGTATCACTTCTGGGCATTAAACACGTTGTGCTGGCTGTAAACAAAATGGACCTGGTTAACTACGATGAAAAGGTTTTTGATGAAATATGCAGTGACTATAAGCGCTTTATTACACAGCTTAATGTGCCTGATGTTGAGTGCATACCCATCTCGGCACTGAAGGGCGACAACGTGGTGGATGTATCTGAAAAAATGCTTTGGTACCACGGCAAGAGCATGATGGAATATCTTGAAACCGTCCATGTAAGCAGTGACCATAATTTTGATGATCTTCGTTTCCCCGTTCAGTATGTACTGAGACCCGACAGGGATTTCAGGGGTTTTACCGGCAGGATGGCGTCGGGAGTGATTAAGACCGGTGATGAGGTGATGGTCCTGCCCTCAATGATGAAATCAGTGGTTAAATCCATACTGACATGCGAGGGTAAAAGCAAGGAGGCCTTTCCGCCGCAGTCGGTTACAGTGACACTCGAAGATGAAATTGATGTATCAAGAGGTGAAATGATAGTACATACCGATAATGTGCCTAAAGTCGACAGGCATTTTGAAGCGATGCTGGTATGGATGGATGAAACAGAAATGGATATATCCAAGACATTCTATATCAAGCACAATACAAATACTTCACGTGCCCGTATTGATGAGCTGCAATATAGAATTGATGTCAACACACTGAAAAAGCATAAGAAGGAAAAATTCAGGCTCAACGACATAGGCCGTGTGGTTATTACTTCCAACAAGCCCCTCTTTTTCGACCCTTACAGCAGGAACAGGAATACAGGTTCCTTTGTGCTGATCGACCCGGTAACACACAATACCTGTGCTGTAGGGATGATTCTTGATAAAAGGGCAAGTGATAAACTGCCTTCAAGGATAACCGATATCGACAGGGAAAAAATTCGCAGCGGTAAAAGCCTTGTGACCATGGAGCAACGTATCAGCCGTAATGGACACCGGGGCGGCACAATATGGATAACGGGTCTTCACGGTTCAGGCAAGAATGACCTGGCCTATACACTCGAAAAGCAGCTCTTTGACATGGGTGCTTCGGTGGTCCTGCTGGACGGAAGCACAGTACGCAGCGGCCTGTCGAGGGAACTTGATTATTCTCCCACCGACCGGACAGAGCACCTGAGGAGAGTAGCACACATAGCAAGGATACTGAATGACCAGGGGATAATTGCAATTTGCTCCTTTATTTCACCCAATGAAAATATCAGGGAACAGGTAAAGGAAATAATTGGCCCCGGGCGCTTCGTACTTGTTTATATGGATGAAGAAATAGGCTATTGCAGAACCAACAAACCGGAACTGTATGAAGAGGCGGAAAAAGGCAGGATGTCAAATATACCCGGGGTGGATATTGATTATGAGGCTCCTGCAAAACCCGACTATGTACTTAACCACAGTAACACGGGAGATGAAATTCTGAATATAATAAATGCAATACATCCTCCCCTGTCACCCTGATAACTCCCAGCCCGGTTCATAATCGCGCTGCATAAGTGCTATGGCTTCATCATCATTTACCACCCTTCCCGTAAGGGTATCTATCTCTATCATTCGTCCCACCTTCTGGGATATATTACCCATATGGCACAGGTTAACACTGACGGCTCCATCATCCACCGGTGCATTAAGCCTGGCCCCTCTGCGTATGCCTTCCAGGAAATTGTACATGTGAAGCACATCAAGGCTTCCCGATCCCCTGGTCCCTGTTGTTTCACTCTTACCCGTCTCTTCCTTATTTTCAACAAGCTTACCTGCAAGATCATACATCTCATACCCGTTCCTGTGAAGGATAATTGAACCTTCAGTGCCCTGTATCAGTGCTCCCCTTCCCATATTATATTCCTTCATGCCATTGCAGCTCTTTCCTTCCCATGTTATCAGTTTATCATCTCCATACTGGTAGTTAACGACCTGCGTGTCATAAAATTCCCAGTCATCATCCATGAAATGAAACCTGCCACCCATGGCTGATACCTTATCGGGATAGTCAACTCCCAGTGCCCAGCGGCACACATCAATCTCGTGAGTAGCATTGTTCAGCAGCTCACCCGTGCCCCATCGC
>JAZBOI010000441.1:0-9528 GCA_036351095.1 Bacteroidales bacterium
CAGGGGGCCCAGGCCGAAAACACTGATGCTTGCTGCCCTTGGTGGATGCACCGGGATGGACGTGGCTTCCATTATGAAGAAAATGAAAATACCCTATGAAGATTTCAGTGTTGAAGTAACAGGCGTTCTGACCGATGAGCACCCCAAACATTTCAAGAAAATGCATATTACCTATACCATAAAGGGCAAGGATCTTGACAGGAGTAAGATAGAAAAAGCCGTTGACCTGTCGCAGGACAGGTACTGTGGTGTTACCCATAACTACAAAGCATCAATGGAGATAAGCCATGAGATCATAATAGAGGAATAAATATCCGGGCCTGGCAATGCTTTTTAGAAAGCCGACCTGAACTGGTGCAAAAAGCGTATATCATTTTCAAAGTATAACCTCAGATCATTAACCTGGTATTTAAGCATGGCCGCTCTTTCAACTCCCATGCCGAAAGCAAAACCGGTATATTTCTTACTGTCGATACCACAATAATCAAGTACATTGGGATCGACCATACCACAACCAAGAATTTCGAGCCACCCGGTGTATTTGCAGACGTTACAGCCCTTCCCGCCGCATATGGTACAGCTGACATCCATTTCAGCCGAAGGTTCCGTAAAAGGAAAATAAGAGGGTCTGAGCCTTATCCTGGTATTCTTGCCGTACATTTCAACGGCAAAATAAAATAGTGTCTGCTTGAGATCTGCAAAGGATACGTTCTCATCTATATACAAACCTTCAACCTGGTGAAAAATACAGTGTGCTCGTGCCGAGATGGCCTCGTTGCGGAAAACCCTTCCGGGAGATATAGTCCTGATGGGAGGCTGCTGGTTTTCCATTACCCTTACCTGTACGGATGAAGTATGTGTCCTCAGCAGTATATCATCCGGGTGACAATCATCCGGGTCTTTTCTTTTTATGTAAAAAGTATCCTGCATGTCCCTGGCAGGGTGCTCGGGAGGGAAATTCAGTTTGGTGAACACATGGTCGTCATCCTCTATCTCCGGGCCCTCTGAAATGGTGAATCCCAGTCGCTGGAATATTTCAATAATCTCATTTCTTACAAGAGAAATCGGGTGCCTTGAGCCACTGAACAGATCTCTTGCCGGCCGGGTGAGGTCAGAGAAAGATGTTGTATCGCTTTCAACTGACAGCTTATCTGTCAGGCTCTTCAGCTTGTCTGTGGCTTCATCTTTCAGATCGTTGATAAGCTTACCGTATTCACTTTTAAGCTCAGGCGGAACAGACCTGAAATCCTTGAACAGCGATGGGATAAGTCCCTTTTTACTGAGATATTTAATCCGGAATTCTTCAATTGCCTCCTGGTCAGAAGCATCGAAATCCCGGATGGCTTCCCTTATTTTGTTTATCTTATCCAGCATAATAATATTTTCTTGTTTCACCCCGGCCCGGGGGCAAATACCGGTATTTTATTTTCTGACAACCCTGGCCCTGGTGATTATCACATCATCAAGGGGCCTGTCATTTTCGTCGGTCTCAACGGCCGCAATCTTATCCACCACATCCATTCCTTCAACCACCTCGCCAAAGACAGTGTACTGCTTGTCAAGGTGAGGTGTTCCTCCTTCAGTGCGATATACTTCCAGATGCTCCCCGGGTATGCTTATCTCCTCATACTTTTCCAGATCATCATATGTAAGCAGGCTTGCCGCTTCCTGTATTTCAGCCTCTGAGCGGCCATCGCCTGTCAGTTTGCTTTTTTGTCTCTCATTCTGCAGGTGCCTGTAAAATATGTTCTGCTTTAATGATGCATTGATCCTGTTCTCAATATCAGCTATCTGCCTGTCGGCAGTTATTGTATCACCCTCCTCTGTAATGGTGTCAGCAAATTTTTTGCCCTGTACAATGTAGAACTGTGTGCCGGAGGATTTTCTTTCAGGATTAAACCTGTCGCCCATCCTGGCAGCGGCCAGCACTCCCCTTTTATGAAAGTTTGTATCAATGATCTCTGCCTGGATGGTGTAGTCATAACGACCGCTGGTGTCTGCAGCCAGGTCAGGCCTGGTCCTGTAATCACCGGCCTGTATCATGAAATCTTCAATAACCCTGTGGAAGCGTATATTATCATAATAACCTTCCCTGACAAGGGATATGAAATTGTCGCGGTGCAGGGGAGTATTGTTGTAGAGCTTTACCTTTATAAGTCCTTCAGTTGTTTCCAGGTTAACATAAAGGGTTTTCTCTTTACCTGAACCCGAGCAGGAGAAAAGGACAATCGAGAGGAAAAGAGTAAGCAGTAAGGATGTTGAAAATTGCCGTATCATAAGAATAAAGTTTTTAAAAATCGTAATTTTAATGCTTATAAGTAAAATGCCAGTTATGAAAAGATTAAGCACAAAGATAAAAGTTGTTATTTAATATTCTGAATAATTATAAAACATTGTGATAAGGCAGTTTAAATACATATTTACACCGATGCTGATTATACTGGTAATAAATACCGGCGTTTTAAGATCACAGACAACGGGACTGGTCTTAAGCGGAGGCGGGGCCAAGGGCCTTGCGCATATAGGTGTTATAAGAGCACTCGAGGAAGAAGGTATAAAAATTGACTACGTGGCGGGTACTTCAATGGGTGGAATAATAGCTGCACTTTATGCAATGGGCTATACCACCGAAGAAATGATAATGCTTGTAACCTCCGATCAGTTCCTGCAGTGGTCAAGCGGTGATATAGACAAGGAACTGCAATTCAAATATAAGAATAATGAGCCTGATGCCGGAATGTTTAATATTGACCTGAAGATAGAGGAGGAGAAACCAGAAGCATCCCTGCCTTCCCACCTGATTTCTTCTGCTGTGATTGACTTTGCCATAATGCAGCTCACCTGTGGGGAGACAGCTGCCGCACGACGAAATTTTGACAGCTTAATGGTACCGTTCAGGTGTGTGGCTGCCGATATTTATAAGAAGAAACCCGTGGTGTTCAGCCGGGGAAACCTTGCCAGTGCAGTCAGGGCCACAATGTCATATCCATTGTATTTTGAGCCACTGCAAATGGACAGTACTTTGCTTTTTGACGGGGGTATCTATAATAATTTCCCCTACGATGTAATGGCGGAAGATTTTAATCCTGACTTCATTATAGGCAGCAAGGTTGTAAAAGAACCGGAGAGGCCGGTTAAAGATGATATTATGCTCCAGCTGGAGAACATGATCATGCAACCCACCGATTACACTATACCAGACAGCATGGGATATGTAATAGACATAGATTTCAATGATGTTAACCTGCTCGATTTTAATAAGGCAGACAGTATAATATCAAAAGGGTACGAAAGGACAAGGGAAGAACTTGAGAATTTCAGGGAAAGGACAATTAAGGCGCCAGCTGATGAGATTAAAGAAAGAAGGAAAAAATTCAGATCCGGTATACCTGAACTGGTGTTTCGTGATATCCATATCGAAGGAGTAAACGAAGGGCAGAAGGATTATATCAGGAAAGTTATTTCCCCGGAAGACAGCTTGATAGGTATTGAAAAGCTGAAAGAGGAATATTTCAGGCTTGTATCTGAAGAAAACGTTAAAAGCGTATACCCTGAAGCAAGATATAACTATTATGACGGAACATTCGATCTCTACCTGGATGTTGAACTTAAAGGGTCTTTTGCCCTCGAAGCAGGCGGTTTGCTCGGGTTTACTATCTATAACCAGGCATATATAGGCTTTGATTACTATAAGCTCAGCGATATATATAATCGCTTCAGCGGGAATTTCTATTTCGGGCGGAACTACTCTTCCTTCAAACTGTCGCACCGGATAGCGGTGCCCCAGAAAAAACTGCTGCTGATTGATCTTAATCTGTCCGTTTACAGCAGGAATTATTTTACAAGTGAAATAACATCCCTTTTCGAAAATACAGTCCCTGCATATATTACACGGAGGGAAAGCAACCTCAGAACATCCTTCGGTATACCTGTAAGCAATAATTCATCATTAAGAGGGGGACTGAACTTCAGCTGGATAAATGACAGGTATTATATGAGTATTGGCTTTGATGAGCAGGATGAGCAGAATAAAACTGACTATTTTTACGGGACGGGGAGATTATTTTATGAATCAAATACCCTCGACAAGTTGCAGTTCTCGACCGAAGGGAGTTACTTTTTTACAGGTATTTACTATAACCTGGGTTTTGAAAGGTTCAGGGAAGGAAGGACAGATACACTTAGCCAGAGAGAAATTTTTAACCAGGAACACGGCTGGTTTGCCTTCAAGCTTAAAAACCAGAAGTTTTATAGCCTGGGCCGGAAGGTAAGCCTGGGTCTGCAGCTGGATATCGTTTTAAGTAATAAGAAACTGAGCAATAATTACACTGCTTCATTGATTGATGCCTACAAGTATGAACCAACTGCCATGAGCCGTACAATTTTCGGCTATTCCTTAAGGGCAAATGGCTTTGCCGGGGCCGGACTGGTGCCGGTATATCACTTCACGAAAAATTTGAAACTACTGGCTGGATTATACCTTTTTGCCCCTGTCAGGGATATCGAAAAGACCTTTGACGGGGTGGAATACGGGGAGTACTTTAAGAACCTTGATGCCATCACAAATCTTAGCCTTGTATACCATACACCTGCAGGACCGGCATCAGCCGGTTTTGACTATTATAGCGGGGAAAGAAAGAAATTCTTCGTTTTCCTGAATTTCGGTTATATTTTATTTAATAAAACAGGGCTTGAATAATAAGATACTATATTTGCAGGGGTATAGCGATACATGATCAGGTGAAAGACATAAATAAACTTGCGGGGCAGACATTGGTATACGGACTCGGGACAATTGTTCCGAGGTTTTTAAATTATGCCGTACTTACTCCTTTCTATACATGGATCTTCACCAGGGGAGAATATGGCATCATAACAGAACTCTATGCCTACATGGTGTTCATGATGATTGTTCTTACCTACGGCATGGAAACGGCTTTCTTCAGGTTTGCCCAGAAGACAGGCGACAGTAAAAGAGTTTTCAGCACTGCCATGCTGTCAATTATTGTCAGCTCATCCCTGTTCCTCATCTTCTTCAACCTGTTTATTAATGAAATTTCAACGGTGCTGGGCTACCCGGACCAGAAACTATACCTGAGATTATTTGCTGTAATTCTAGCCTCTGATGCTATAACCTCAATACCTTTCGCAAAATTAAGGAGAGAAAATAAAGCACTCAAATTCAGTGTTATAAAGATAGTAAACGTTGTAATTACAATTGGACTTGTATTCCTTTTCCTTAGAATAGAACCAGCGCTCAGGGAAAATGGAAAAAGCATTATGGGAAGATTGTATAATCCTGAATTCAGCGTTGGTTACGTTTTCCTTGCAAATACCGTAGGAAGCCTGTCAATGTTAATAATGCTGTCTGGAGAAATATTTAGAATGCGCTTAATACCGGATATGGGACTGTGGAAAAAGATGATGACATATTCTATTCCTCTTCTTGTATCAGGTCTCGGGGGATCGATTAACGATGCCCTGGACAAAATGATACTCAGGAGAATAATCGACAGTGATACCCCGCTTGAAGTACTGGGAGAATACGGAGCCAGCTATAAGATTGCAGTATTAATGGCACTTTTCATACAGATGTACAGGTATGCAATGGAACCATATTTCTTTTCAAAGGCAGACAATAAAAACGCAAGGGAAACCTATGCCTATGTTATGAAATATTTTGTGATATATGCTCTTATACTATACCTTGTTATTAACCTTTATATCTCAGGTTTCCAATATATTATAGCAGGAAGTCACCTGAGAGGAGCACTGGCAATTGTACCTATTGTAAGCATGGGTTACCTGATGTTCGGGATATTTATTAATCTGAGCATATGGTACAAGGTTAAGGATCTTACCAGGTATGGTGCCTACCTTACTATTGCCGGAGCCGTGGTTACAATAGTGCTGAACCTGCTGCTGGTGCCTGTATACGGTTATATGGCTTCAGCATGGGCACATATTGCATGTTATGGTGTGATGATAGCCGGTTCTTATATGCTGAGCAGAAAATATTACCCGATAAATTATCCCGTAAAGAAAATAATGACATATATCTCAGCAGGCGTGGCAATAGTTATTATTGTTTCTTATTTAAACTATAATAATATTTTACTGGAAATTGGAGTTAATACTATAATAATTGCTGCCTTCATACTGTTTGCCGAATACAGGGATAAAGCGATAAGTGTGCTTTTTAAAGGAAAGGATATAGATGAGGGATAGAATTAAGAGCAGCTCAAAGAATCCCCTGGCTGCAGTCCGGCCGTATCAAAGCCCGGGACGGATATGGGAGCAAGGCCCGAGACATGTATGGGAGCAAAGCCCGGTGACGGATATGGGAGCAAAGCCTGGTGACGGATATGGGAGCAAAGCCTGGTGACGGTATAATAATTGTGAGCTTTTAAGATAATGCGTGCACAGTTAAAGATACCAGGAAGACTAGCCGCAGGGTAGTTACTAAAAATAAAAGAGTTAAATGGAATGAAGTGTATGTTCTGGAGGAAACAAAAAGAGGCAGGGACTGATGTCGGCGCAGGTAAAGGAAACAGGATTATCACTGTGATGATGACAGGAATATTATTTTTCAGTGTTGCCTGCAGCCCTGTCAGGCAATCTGCTAATGATGCAAAACAAGAGGAAGAAGATATTGATTATACCTTATATGATCTGACTTTCGTAGAAGGCATAAAACAAAAGCTGGGAGGTAACCTGGGGGAAGCATTGGATAAATTCACGAAGGCAATTGAAATTAACCCTGGAAGCGATGCAGCAAATTATGAGATAAGCCAGATAGCAGCTATGCGAAGAGACTATAAAAATGCACTTATATATGCTCGTCGCGCAGCAGAACTTGACAGTAGCAATCCATGGTATATGATGAATATAGCCAATATTTACATAGAGGAATCAAAGCTTGACTCTGCGAGTGTATGGCTGGAAAAAGCTATTGAGCTGGACCCGGGAAACGAGAATGAGAAATTCAGGCTGGGGAACCTCTACCTGCAGACAGGTAATGCCGCGGATGCAGAAAAAATATTCACTGAGTTTTATGAAAAATACGGTGCCGGTGAACAAATTATCAGCCTGCTGATTAATGCCAAAATTAAACTGGGTAAGTACGACGAAGCCGAAAAAATGTTAATTGATGAGATAGGATCATCAGGAGGAAATGGTGCATTGGAAGCGATGCTTGCAGAATTGTACCGGGAAAAGGGAGAAAGTCAAAAAGCCGGAAGCCTTTACGAAAAGCTTATGAAGGAAGGTGGAGGCTCTACCCCCTTGCGTTTCTCATATATGGAATTCCTGATGGAGAAGGGTGAATATGGCATGCTTGTGAAAAATGTGGAGAAGATAAGGAAAGAAGGTAATGTGCCGGTGGAAGAAGAGATTGGTATGTGGATGTGGCTTATCCAGGACACTGCCCTTATTAATGCTTATGGAAATGAGCTTGGCCGGATTGCCGAGGATTTGTGGAGAAAACATAAGGATGAGCCAGCAGTAATGATGACGATGACTGAAATATATGCGGCCCTTGGCGAGACAGATAAGGAGCTTGATGTAATGGAGGAATATTTGAAAAGACATGAGGAGAACTATTATATATGGGAGAGCTTCCTGATGAAACTGAATGAAAATGAAAGAAGTGATAAGCTTTTTAAATATGCAGGAAAAGCATCAAGCCTTTTTAATACAGCACCTTTGCCTAAAATACTTTATGCATTCTCGCTTATAGAGAAAGAAATGTTTGATGAAGCCGCGGATGAATTGAGAAAAGTGCGCATACTCGTAAATAACGAAGAGATTTACCTTGTGCAGATACTGTCAATGGAGGCAGAGATTGCATACAGGAAAGGAAACCTGGAGGAGACCTTTGAAAAATTTGATGAGGCTTTGCAAATGGAGAGGAAAAATGCGCTGATACTTAATAATTATGCATATTACCTGGCGGAAGAGGGAATCCGGCTTGGGGAAGCACTCACCATGATAGAAGAATGCCTGGAAATAGAGGAAAATATCACTTACCTCGATACCCAAGCATGGGTACTGTATAAGCTTGGAAGAATAAAGGAGGCAGAAAAGGTAATGGAAAGGATATTTGGTTCAGCAAAAATAGATGACCCTGAGCTACTTGAACATTTCGGGTATATTAAAAAGTCAGGGGGAAAATGTGACGAAGCAGTTGCCCTGTGGCAGCTGGCAGTTAAGAAGGATAGAACAAAAACTTATTTACTGGAAGAAATACAAAAATGTCTGGACAGAAACTGAATATAGTATTGCTGGTGATGACAGTGATTATTTCCGCCTCATGCCAGAGCCTGAGGATTAAGGGAGGCAGGAGCGGAAAAGAGGCAGGAGCGATAAATGCAGGCCGCTTCCTTGCTGAAATGAAATCAACAAATATTACTGGGCAGCCCATATCAATTAGCAGGATCACAATAACATATGAGAACAGCTACGAGAAAAGAAGACTCAGGGCAAATGCAAAAATGAATGGTAAAGGCGACTTGCTGGTGAGCGTCAGAACATTTGCAGGAATAGAAGCTGCAAGGATACTGATTGGCCGTGATACCGTGAAGGTGGCGGACAGGATAAACAGGATATGTTATATTGGTGAAACAAAGGAGCTGGAAAAGAAATACGGTGTAAAATACAATTTTATAAATTTGCTGTTTGGAGATTTCCTTGATGTTGAATTAACCAGGCGCAGAATCATGTGTGAGGGGGGAATCGCAGTCTTGGATGATTTTGACAGGGGACTGGAATATAAGGTGGATTGCAGTATTTATAAACTTGTGGAAGCAGCAGGGAGGCTCGACGAAGATGGAGAAGAAATCAAAGGTGTGTTCAGTGAATTCAGGGCGGAGAACGGGCTGATATACCCGGGAAGCATAGAATGGGACCTTGGGGTGAACAATACGAAAATTGAGATGCAGATGCAAAACATCAGGAAGGATGATAATGATGAACTGGTATTCAAAGTTGGGGATAGTTACCGTGTTAAAAAATTGAGATGAGGATTATTACAGTTATAATATTTGTCATTATTTCAGCTTCAACGGCGCCGGGACAGACGCGGGCTGAGCTTGAGAAGCAGAGAACTGAAGCACTCAAGGATATTGAATACCTCGACGGAATGCTGGAAAAGACTTCTACAGAGAAGTCAGAAAGCATGAATGAACTTAATATGATAAGAAGGAAATTAATCCTCAGGGAGAATCTTATTAAAGGACTTATGGAGGAGCAGGCGCTGCTGGAAAAGAGGATGGAACTGAACAAGATTGCCATTGAGCTTATGGAAGAGGATGTTAAAATACTGGTGAAGGAATATGAAAAGGCTATAAAAAACGCACAGAAAGTGAGCAAGGGGAGACCTGAAATGGCATATATACTTTCTTCAAAGGATATAAACCAGGGATATAAACGATTGAGGTATCTGCAGCAGGTAGCAAAATACAGACGGAGGGAAGCTGAAATTATAATGGACCTGAAGGAAGAAGTGGAAGAGAACAAAAAGCAACAGGA
>JAZBOI010000442.1:0-4230 GCA_036351095.1 Bacteroidales bacterium
AAGCAGGGTGCCAATGATAATATCTCAGGATCGGCTGCAATCCTTGAAGTGGCAAGAATGCTGAAATCAATGATTGACGACGGCACCATTGAAAGACCTGAGAGAGGTATCAGGTTTATCTGGATCCCTGAATTCTCGGGAACCATACCCTGGGTGCAGGAACATATGCCTTTAATGGGAAAAACACTGTGTAACATAAACCTGGATATGGTGGGCATCAACCTGGCGGACAGTAAATCTTTCCTCTGCCTGCAACGCACAACTTATGGAAATGCTCATTACGTAAATGATGTGATGGAGAATTATTACGAATATGTCGGTATCACCAACAGGGAAGGACTGGCCATATCAGGACGCGGTGGCTACCTGAAAAGGATTGTTGCACCCAGTGGCAGTGATGATCCTTTCTATTTCAGGATAGATGACCACTACGGTGCATCCGACCACGAGGTTTTCAATGACCCTGCCGTGGGTGTCCCCGGTGTAATGATGATAACATGGCCCGATCTTTACTACCATACCTCGCAGGACAGGGCTGATAAATGTGATGCCACACAGATGAAAAGGGTGTGTGTCATAACAGCTGCCTCAGCCTATACAATAGCCTCTGCTGATGAAAGTATGGCCCTTAAGATTGGAAATGAGATAAGCGGTAATGCTGCAGAAAGAATAGGAGCCCAGCTCAGAAGGGCCACCGACCTTCTTGACCGGGCTGACAACTTATCCTTCGAAAAGGCAGGACTCAGGGCTTACAGGTATATCCAGGCAGCCACGGAAAATGAAAAAGCCACGCTCAGATCGATAAGTGAACTGGGGATAAAGGAAAACAATGATTTTATTTCCGCCCAGCTGGAAAGTATCGATGCGACAGGTCAATCAATGCTACGGGCCTTTAGCTCTTATGCCGATCATAAAGCCGTTGCTTTGGGACTGAAGCCACTTAAATACTCACTCTCAAAAGAGGAAGCCGGTGCATCAAAGATGATACCTGTTAAAACAGCCAAACTGGCTGAAGCAGGCTATGGTGCAAGCAGGGGCATTATGAGAGAAGCATCCGGTCTGCTCGATAAGTACCCGGTTGAGGGGAGAGTCGATATCAGCGAGATTCTGAGACTGTGTGACGGGAATAATGATGTGTTTGAGATAAAAATATTGCTTGACGGGCAGATGAAGGATGGTGAAAGCAAACTGGCCGATATTGTCAATACAGTCAAAATCCTCGGGGAACTGGGCTATGTAGACTTGTAGCATTCATAACGAAGAGAGGCCGTCTCAAAGAAAGCCTGAGACGGTTTTTTTAGTGCAGGGTTTTAAAGCCCTGCACCCCTTAAATATCCGCTCCCTACTTTGATAATCTGTTTATGCCGGTAAATTAATTCGATTCATATTCGGTTGACAGCACCCTGAACTCCGTTCTCCTGTTAATCTGGTGCGCTATCTCTTTCTGTTCATCATTGGGCAGGCTGTTAATGAACTGCTCATTCAATATATATCCTTCCCTCAGGAAGTCATAGCCTGAAGCAATCTCTTCATCAACCACCTTGGGACTTGATTCGCCATAACCCCTTGCTGAAAGTCGCTCCGGATCAATGCCTTTGTCTATGAGGTAATCCACAACTGCCTGTGCACGTTTCTGTGAAAGCTCCATGTTATATTCCTCTGTATCGCGCGAGTCGGTGTGAGACATCAGCTCGATGGTTACATTGGGGTTATCATTAAGTGTTTCGACGAGCTTATCGAGGGATACCATTGATTCAGGCCGGAGATCCCACTTGTTAAAATCATAAAGGATATTCGGTAATTCAATGGGCTTGTCTATGGATGTCATAAGTATGGTGGTAAGGAATTCCCTGCTTTTATCCTGCCCCTTGGTTGTTTCCTTTTCTTTCCCGTTGAGGTAGCCCTCCTTGGAAGCAAGGAAGATATAATCAACATCCTCGTTGAGCATGAACCTGAATTCACCACTTTCACCGGTATTATCCCTGACCGTTGTGCCGTCGCTGGCAATCATCTGCACGACAGCTTCAGGGATGGGTTCACCAGTTTTCTCATCCTTCACCAGGCCTGTAACGCTGAATCGAAGCGGGGGCATCAGGAAGGAATATATTTCATCATTGCCACGGCCTTTCCTGCTTGAGCTGAACAAACCGTTTTCATTATCACCCTGGAAGCTTATACCGAAATCATCTGCATTTGAATTAACTGGGTACCTCATATTGTCGACCAGCCAGCGTCCGTCGGGCTGAGGTTCGGCTTTAAATATATCCAGTCCGCCCATTCCAATATGTCCGTTCGAAGCAAAGTAAAAAGTACCGTCGGACCTGACATAGGGAAACATCTCATCTCCCGTTGTATTTATTTCCGGTCCCATATTCCTGGGCCGTGACCATGAATCGCCTGTTGAAGATCTTGTAACCTTATATATATCTTTACCCCCGTATCCATCAGATAATGTGGACACAAAGTATAATGTCAGTCCGTCCGGTGATATGGCCGGATGGGCAGCAACAAGTGAATCGGGGAGAATTTCCAGTCGTTCAGGCTGACTCCACCCGCTTTCATTCCTTCTGGCTGTCATGATCACACAACCCCTGTTTTCACGTTTTCCCATCTCGCAGCGGGTAAAGTATATTTCCCTGAAATCAGAAGTAAAGCTTACAGCACCATCTTCAAACTCGGTATTAAGATCCTGCACCGGCAAAGGCGTGCTCCATCGTTCCTTTTTATCGAGCCTGCTTTCAAAAATATCGGAAAAATTCTCTCCTGTTGCACCATGGTCTCTTTTACCTGTTGACTCGTCTCTTGAAGAAGTGAGATACACCATGCCATAGTCATCCCTGGCATAGACCGGGCAGAAATCAGACTCACGGGAATTTAGATCCTTCACTTCTTCGACCTCGTAGGGTTGCGGTGACTCCATCCATTCGATAGCCAGTTCGCATGAGCGTATTCCCAGGTCAGCCCTGGCATCGGAAGGAACTATCTGCCTGTATTCCCCGAAGGCCTCGAGTGCCTCCTCATACTTTCCGTTCTTCTTCAGTGTCTGTGCATACCAGTATGTTGCCTCGGGTCTTGCATTATCCCTTCCGGATATTCTCTTATACCAGGGTTCAGCACTCCTGGGGTTATTTGTAAGCCGGTAACATTCGGCCACCATAAAGACATATTCATTTCTATCATCCCTGTCCCTGGTTTTTGAATAGGCATCCTTAAAATAATCTATGGCTTCAAAATACTCACCTGCTTCCCAGGCATCATAAGCCTTCTGGGCTTTTCTTTTCTGTGGAAAGGCAGTTAGAGGGATCAGTATAATCAGTAGCATAACAGCTGTACGTACCATATAAACTCCAAAAATAGTGTTCGTAAAATTAAGCTTTTTCTTCCGCAATCATAAAGATGCAGATATTAAGCAAAAGATAAACGAAATACAGGCTGCAAATATTATGCAAAAAATATTCGCGGCTTAAGGCATTTTTACCTTGTAAACAAGAGTTCCCTGTATTTGGGCAGTGGCCATATCTCATTGTCGACAATCAGTTCAAGCCTGTCGATATGGTATCTTATTTTTTCCAGGTAAGGTTTCACATTTTTTTCGTATGCAAAGGCTTTTTCACCTGCATCCTCTATGATATTTGCCTTTTTTCTTTCCTCGATCATCTCCCTTACCAGTCTTTTAATCATTGATATATTGTCGGATATACCTGTAACAACCTCCTTCCTGGCCCCGGACAGCCTCTCATATTCTATCTCACTGAAAACCATGCGCAATGATTTGATATTATCAAGGAGCTCGGTCATATATCTTATGGCAGTGGGAACAATATGGTTAATTGCCAGGTCTCCCAGTACCCTTGCTTCAATCTGTACTTTCTTGGTATATTTTTCATATTCCACCCCTACCCTGGCTTCCAGTTCGCGGGCGGTGAAAATACCGCCGTCGATCAGCACTTTTTTCGATTTTTTGTCAAGGTAGCTGCCCAGCGATTCGGGTACACTCTTAATATTCCTGAGTCCTCTCTTCATAGCTTCCTTTTCCCAGCTTTCAGAATAACCGTCACCTTCAAACCTTATACGCGATGATTCAACAATATACCTCTTTAGAACCTTGAATATTGCTTCATCTTTCTTTATCCCCCCGGCAATAAGTGCATCTGTTTCAGTCTTGAAAGTTCTGAGCGTATCGGCCACGGCAGCGTTAAGTACTATCATGGCAGGTGCGCAGCTTGATGA
>JAZBOI010000443.1:0-2686 GCA_036351095.1 Bacteroidales bacterium
AGCCCAACAGAGTCAAAGAATGAATTCTAAACAAATTTGTAATGAAAAGTTTACAAAAATGTACATATATGTAAAGAAAAATTTACAGATATGCAGAAAACGTACCCTGAATCATTTTTGAACTTATATGAAGGTCTGAAGCTTGATTTACCATGATAATTTAAACTTATACCTCAGATTATCAGGTTAAATTAAAGTAGTTGCTTACCGTATATCACTAATCATTGTGCTGCCCCATGACTCATGTCTCTGTGCGGCAATTTCATCCCATTTTGGCACTACGGTCTCCAGGAAGAGCTGCTTTTCCGCTCTAAGCTTATCCATATCGAGGCCGATGAATTTCTGTGCATCTGCCTTGGTGTCTATTGGCGGGTAAGGGACTTCGCCCTCATAACCTTTCTTAAGTAGCAGACGGGCCAGCTTGATGCGTCCTTCCTGTATGATGTCTATTGCTGTTCCAATGACGCGACTTACCTCGGTAGGTGAGTGGAATGATCCGCCGTGGGTGGCAGCACAGTAATCCCATCGCCACTGGGCATGCCTGATGGCTGTCAGTATCTCTTCCATCTCGCTTTCGCTTGCACCCAGCTCCCATGCTTTTTGAGCTTCCGTATGCGCTCTTACTATAAGTTTCTCCAGTTGGTTTCGGTTTCCAATAATCTGGTCCTGTCGCTCATAAACATTGGCAATGAGTGTTTCTGTCTCCTCCCTGTGGCATACCTGGCATGTGTTGGCTACGTTGTCGAGCGGACTCCTCACATGGTGGTCGGCAAACTTCATCCCTCCCTCATTGATATAGGGCATATGACAGTCGGAACAGGCCACCCCGCGGTCGGCATGTATGCCTGTCATGAATACTTCATAATCAGGATGCTGGGCCTTCAGCATTGGTGCCCGGCTCATGCTATGGGTCCAGTCGGCGAACTCGTAGTTATCATAATATTCCTCCATCTCTTCGGCTGACCGTCCTTCATCCCAGGGGAATGTCAGGTATTCGCCCTTACCCTTGAAATAATATTCAACGTGGCACTGTGCGCATACCAGCGATCGCATCTCCTGGTGTGATGCCTCGGTGATATCCTTACCCTGCCGTTCAAATGCTTCAATCAGAGCAGGGCGTGTTATGCGAAGGTTCATGGTAACCGGATCATGGCAGTCGGCACATCCTATAGGGTTCACTATTTCAGCACCCAGGGAGGACCACTTGCCGCTGTAGAATTCGGCCACGCCTATGTTGTTCATCACCCTTGGCACATCGGGACCCTTGCATGTCCAGCAGGTATTTGGCTGTATCTCATTCTCTCCATCCAGGGGTCCGGCTCCAGTGCGCAGTATTTCCCTTATATCCTGTATGGCATATGCATGTCCACGACCCTGGTTATAGTCCCTTGAGAATGAATAGCCTGCCCAGAGTACCACCATCCGGGGATCTTCTTCGAGCATATCCACCCAGGCGTTCCCGTTATACTTGCTTGAGAATGAAGTATCGAGGGTTTGCATGTACGACTGGTATTCGCGCGGGAAGTTTTTTCCCCATTCTTCGTTACGCGGTTCGAACTCCGACAGCTTAACCTGGGGGGTGTAAGCGAACTGGGCTTCGGCACGTCGTTCAATGATCGATGAAGCAAGGAGTCCGAGCAGGAAAACCACCACTACTGTGGCAATGAAGATCAGCCATCCCAGCCAGGGCTTATTGTTTATTTTTTCTCTGAGTGTGGTCATTGTATAATTTTTTTCAGTTTGTTTCTTCTGTAAGAGATCTGATCCAGTCTGGTACCGGGCTATCCGGCAGAGGCACTATTGCCCACGGCGTACTTGACAGGCTTCTGACCCTGCCGTGGGGCACTTCGCGGTGACAGTCCCAGCAGAGGCGTTCGGTAAATTCTTCATACTGGCGGCTGTCGCCCCCCAGGTATTTGAATCCGTGCCCTATCTGTTCATGGCAGCGCAGGCAGTTATCCTGCACCACATCGATGCCCGCATGGCGGATCTGTATCACCTGCGGCTCATTGCGGAGGGTGAAGATTGTGGCATGGCGCAGACCGTCATTAGCCTTGAAATAATACTTGTTTACAAAGTTATTATGCGGCACATGACAGTCGTTGCAATGCGTCCATTCGCGGTGCGAGCTATGGCTCCATGTGGCATACTGGGGAGCCATTATATGGCAGTTGGTACATGCCTCAGGCCTGTCCGACAGGTATGAAGGCGCTTTGGATATATGCAAAACAAAGAGAGCAAAACCCGTAAATATACCCAGCAGTATAATCACAGGCAGCCGCCACCCGGCCGGAGGCTTCAGGTAGTTCAGGAGCTTTTTCATAGGGTAGTTAAGATAATAATTTCCTGCCGAATAGGCAAGTGGAAGTGATATATAGACGCTTAAGATGAGAACTATATGTGAATTCAGTTATAATTTATCTCGATCTAAATCGCAATAAAATATAGTATTATTCGATTGGGCCACCATCCTCCAGGGCACTTAGTACCTCATCGATTATCGATTACCTATTGACCAATAAATATAACTTCCCTAATCTCAGCGTCTGATTAAAAGCAGCAGCTTTCCAAACCTCAAGGGATAATAAACGCACGCTCCAATTCGAGTTTTAGTGCCATAACGGTTCTGCATGAAAGTGATTGAAGGGAAAAGGTCGCCCAGGATGAAGATGAGCTTTTTCCTTAT
>JAZBOI010000444.1:0-3665 GCA_036351095.1 Bacteroidales bacterium
AAACTCGCTTTTGTCTTGATCTTCCGCCTTTTATTTGCTCGTGAACCCGGAGGAATTGCGAATAATTACACCGATATTGCACCTAAAAGAAGAAAACCAGTCCGTAATAGACTGGTTTTCATATAATTAACAATTATCAAGTGAACCCGGAGGAACTCGAATCCCCAACCTCCTGATCCGTAGTCAGGTGCTCTATCCAATTAAGCTACGGGTCCAATTTTCTGAGTGCAAATATAATTATTAAGTTTATTATTTGCTAAAGATTGTGGGGCTACGTTTCTGCAAGAAAGCTTTCAAATTATTAGTAAATTGCATCTGCAAAAAAAATACCCGGGATGAAAAAGGCTATAAGAATTATTTTGCGGATTGTGGGGAGCCTGCTTATTGTTATACTGCTTGCAGCTCTGATCATACCGCCACTGTTTAAAGAGCAGATAAAGGAGAAAGTGCTGAATACTGCCAATGATAAGCTAAATGCGGAATTATTTATTGATGATTTTGGAATAAGCCTGCTGAGAAATTTTCCCAACCTTACTTTCCGCCTGAAGAATGTGTCCGTGACCGGAAAAGACAGATTTGAGGGAGATACACTGGCAGGACTTAAATCATTTAATCTCGTATTTGATATTACTTCTGTCCTTTCAAAAAAAGGATACCGGATAAAAGCTATTGAAATTGACAGGCCCCTTGCAAATATAATTATCACGGAAGATGGCAGGGCTAATTATGATATTGTTAAGGAATCACCGGCAGATACACTGACCCGGGAGACGGCAAGCCCGGAACCAGGAACAAAGGAAAAGGCAGGTAAGGAGTTGAGCCTCACGCTGAATAAATTCGAGATTAAGGATTGTTCTATTTCCTACACCGATAAAAAGGGTGGGATGGAAGCACTGATAGATGAGATGAGCCTCCTTCTCAAAGGGAACATGACCGGCGACAATACTGAGCTCTTGCTTGAAATGGATGCCGGGGCACTCACTTTTATTTTGGGAGGGGTAAAATACCTGAAAACTGCCAGCCTTACATCAAAGTTCGATATCGTGGCTGATATGAAGGATAAAAGATTTGAGCTGAGAGATAACTTCCTGGCGATTAATGATCTGAAGCTCAACTTTGACGGTGCTTTGCAGATGGATGGACCTGATATTATCACTGATATGAATATAGGAACCGGAGATACACAGTTTAAGTCGCTCCTGTCTATTGTTCCTGCTGTTTATATGAAAGGCTATGAGGACCTTGAAACAGGCGGCAGTTTCAGTATCAGTGGGAATGTGAAGGGCAGGTACAGTAGTGCCGACAGTCTTCTTCCGGATATTATGCTTGAACTACTCGTGAAAGATGGACAGCTGTCATACCCTGACCTTCCTGAAAGTATCAGCGATATTAATCTGAGTGCCCTGGTCATGCTTGACGGTTCCATCCCTGATAATACGGTAGTTGACCTCTCTGATCTCAACTTTACACTTGCCGGCAATCCCTTCAGTATGAATATGAGTCTTCGCACTCCTGTCAGCGATCCCGAAGTGGAAGCTCAGTTCAGCGGCAGTATTGACCTTGAAGCGCTGTCATCGGCCCTTCCCCTTAAGCCCGAAAAACTTGCAGGGATGATGGAAATAGATTTCGGTTTGCAGGGAAAGATGTCAATGATCGAGAAAAGGGACTTTGATAGCTTTGTGGCCGATGGGACTCTCGAAATATCTGAACTGGCTGTCATGATGAATGATATTCCACCGCTTGGAATCGGGCATGCTGCTTTTACCTTTACCCCCGCCTATGCCTCGATGAATGAGTTTAAGCTGGATGTGGCAGGCAACATGATTGATCTTTCGGGCCGGATTGAAAATTACCTGCCTTTCGTGTTTCAGAAAGAAAGAATAAAAGGAGAACTAAATCTATACTCACCATTTATCGATGTCGATACAATTCTTTCTTACCTTCCTGCAGATACAGTGGAACAAAGAGAAGACACCCTGGCCATTCAAACAATCAGAATACCCGGAAATATTGATTTTAAATTTATATCTGTTATCGATAGCCTGAGCTACAGTCCCCTGGTGGCAAGCGATATAAAGGGCAATATTTACATCAGTGAAGGAGCGCTTATAGTTGAAAATACAGGACTTAAAACCCTGGGGGGCGATGTGAAGCTGAATGCCGAATATGATACCGCTGATAGTCTTAATCCCCGCCTTCAAGCGGATCTGTCCGTTGAAGGACTGGGTATTAGGCCGTCCTTTAATACCTTCAACACGGTAAGAAAACTAGCGCCGGTGGCTGATGGTATGAGCGGTGATATTTCAATGAAATTTGACTTTTCTGCATTGCTGGGTGAAGGAATGATGCCAATTGTTTCAACAATACAGGGAAAGGGAACACTCCTTTCTGATGAAATACAACTGGTGAGTTCACCGGTCTACGAAAAGTTCAGCAGCGTACTACAGTTAGGGGAGAATTATACCAATACTTTCAAGGATCTTGATCTGTCCTTTGAGGTAAGGGATGGCAGGGTGCATATCGAACCATTTGATACACAGCTGGGTGACATGAAGCTCACAGTCGGTGGTGATCATGGTATTGATCAGACTATCAACTATTTGATGGAACTGGAAATACCATCCTCCGCCTTACCGCCCGGCATGAGTGATTTCTTGACCGGTCTGGCAGCGAGTGCTGCTCTTATGGGTATAGAATATTACCAGCCTGAAACAATAAGATTGGATGTCAGTATTGAAGGCAGTGTTAAAGATCCACGGATAAGGCCTTCGCTAGGGAATAGTAAGGGAGCATCGCTTAAGGAAACAGCAAAGGAAGCAGCGGGTGAACTGTTTGAAGAAAAGGTTGAGGAGGTGAAAGAGCAGGTATCAGGGGAGCTTGGTGAGCAGGCCGATAAAATAATTGCAGAAGCACAAAGAAAGGCTGATGCGCTTGAGGAAGAAGCTGCCCGTGCAGCCCGGAAGATAAGGGAAGAAGGGGAGAGGGGTGCACAGAAGCTTATTGATGAAGCAGCCTCTAAAGGTGCGCTTGCGAAGCTTGCAGCGGACAGGGCAGCTCAAAAATTGCGCAGCGAGGCAAATGAGAAAGCTTCTCTCCTTGAGGCTGAAGCAAAAGAGCAGGCTGAGAAGATTATGGAAGAAGCAAAAGCCAGGGCTGAGCAAATTAAAAAATAAAAAAGGCTGCCTGTAGACAGCCCCGATCAATGCTGGTATAATAAAAAAGAGACCGTCTCAAACATTCTAATGAGACGGCCTCTGTCAGATACCTAGAGTTAATATTTCTTTTCCCTGATTTTTGCCTTCTTACCTGTGAGCTGGCGCAGGTAAAATATTCTTGCCCTGCGGACCTTGCCACGCTTATTGAGATCTATTTTCTCAATAAAGGGCGAGCCAAGAGGGAATATCCTTTCAACACCAACGCTTCCGGACATTTTGCGTACAGTAAAGGTTTGTGTATGGGCTGATCCCTTAATCTGTAAAACCGTACCCCTGAATTGCTGTATTCTTTCCTTGTTACCTTCCTTAATCTTATAATGGACTGTAATGGTATCACCTGCTTTAAAATCAGGGAATTCGCTTTTTACAGCATACTCCTTTTCAACAACGTTCATCAAGTTCATAATCCTTAGTATTTTGAGCTCGCAAATATAGAACTTCTTTTTCAGA
>JAZBOI010000445.1:0-4624 GCA_036351095.1 Bacteroidales bacterium
CTGAAATTTTCGGTGGATGTGCCATCAAAGAGGATGGTCCATTCATCTTCAGCAGTAGCTTCAACATCTTCAGCCTTAGCTTCTTCTCCTTCCTTATCATTTCCGGAAGTTCCGCATGAGGTATTCATAAACGCAATCAGTAATAATGCAAGTAAAAGATTAATTGTTCTCATATTCTTCAAGTTTTAAGATTATCATTATTATGGCATAGCGGGCAAGGTCCAGCCATCCCTGTAGCTATGCTTTATCATTTCATTGGCAAATTCTTTGGCATTCATCGGATCTGTCCATACCGTGTTAAAGGTAGGATGGCCATCCTTGATACTGAAATTGTCCTCGAGGACTATTTTCAGTTCCTCGTCACCATGGATGTTTGTGAATTCCATCTTTTCACCATCCCATTCAAGCTCCTTATTCAATGCCTGTAATCTGACTGCCAGCACTCCCATCACAACCATTTCATTAAATGGTCCAGCTTCGGCAAAGTCAGACTTGGCCGGGATACGGTCTGACGGGCTTTCCTTACATGCCCTTGCCCAGTCGGCTTCGTGACTTACGGTCACCCTGCGCTGTGTCTTCGGTGCATCGGGAACACGACCTGAAAGCAGCCATGGATCCTTCCCGTAGCAGCCACAGATAAGCTTATCCTTTGTACCATGGAAAATAACACCACCTCCGGCATCATTCATGCTCTTGCCTGCAGGCCAGCCTTCGGGTTTCATTGGTTGCAGCCCTCCGTCATACCATGTTACTTCAACTTCGGGAAAATTTATTTTATAATCGGACCTGCCGGGTCTGGCCGGATATGTCAGCTTAACCATTTCTGCATTGGGTGCAGAATCCGTTAACAGCAGGGTTGAACTTCCCTGCACCTTTGTCGGGTACTGCAATTTTAAGCCCACAAAGACTGGATGCAGTATGTGGCATGCCATATCACCCAGCGCTCCCGTACCGAAGTCCCACCAGCCGCGCCAGTTCCATGGTGTATAAATACTGTGATACGGCCTCCATTTGGCTGGACCTATAAAGAGATCCCAGTCAAGCGTTTCAGGTACAGGCATCTGTTCAGAAGGCCTGTTCAGTCCCTGTGGCCATATGGGCCGGTCAGTGAAAGCCTCCACTTTGCTTATCTCCCCTATCTCACCGTTCTGAATCCATTCCACCACCAGGTTGACTCCTTCACCTGATGCTCCCTGGTTACCCATCTGAGTGGCAACCTTATTTTTGGCAGCAAGCCTTGTCAGCAGTCGTGATTCATATACAGTGTGTGTCAATGGTTTCTGCAGGTAAACATGTTTACCCATATCTATTGCATGAGCTGCTGTGATAGCATGGGTATGATCGGCAGTTGCAATAACTACCGCATCTATATCCTTTCCCATCTCATCATACATCTTCCTGAAATCCCAGTAGCGCTTTGCTTTTGGATAATTATCGAATTTTGACTTTGAGTAGGCCCAGTCAACATCACAAACAGCCACTATATTTTCCTTATCTTTCAGCTTCAGCAGGTTAGCATTACCCATACCACCTACGCCTATTCCGGCAATGTTAAGTTTATCACTTGGAGGAATATGCCCGAGCCCGCTTACAACAGAACTGGGTATGACAGTCAGACCGGCAGTGGCCGCAGCTGTAGTACCGATAAACGAGCGTCGTGAAATCTTGCTTGATTTTTCTTTCATCATCTGGTGAGTTTTAGTTTTGAACTTCTAAAATTATAAAAAACATAATAATTACCCCTCATAAAAAGAAAAAATTGACTTTTTACAGTCAATAAAAAGAAATAAATTGCGATTGATTGTTCCCGGAGCAAGCCCCGGGGACCCATTAGCCCGGCGGAGTCAACCGTGCCTGCGAGCCTGAGAAGTTAACCGGCCCTGCGAGCCTTAGAAGCCAACCGGGCCTGCAAGCCTGAGAAGTCAACCAATAGAAAGATTGTTTATTATATTTGTACTTGCGAAACCCGAAGCATAACTTCGTGGATCGTATTTTAGGGGCTCAGCATGGCTGATGCACCCGCGTAATTGAATATTTTAATATAATGAGTGAACAATACATATCCCTTGGCGAAAGGGAAAATAAACTGGCGGTAAGGATAATGATAATAATATTTGGCCTTCTCTGCATTTTCACTGCAGGCTGGTGGACTGTTTTCCTTTTGCGCTATCCTGATAATGAAAAAATATTCTGGGCAGGCAGCATTTTCCTGCTTCTTTTTGGTTTATACCAGCTTTATTCAGGGCTGGGATATGCAAGGAGGTATGTAAAGAGGGAAAACAACAATATCACCATAAGGCAGAGCAGCTTCCTTCCTGCCAGAAAACTGGGCTCTGAACAGATTAAGCAGCTGGAGATAAGATCATACGATATGGTACTGCATCTTAATGATCTGTCAAGGATAAGGATAAAGCTGGGGCTCAGGTACCCTGATCTCGGGCAGAAAGTAAGGGATTTTATAATTGAATACGCTGAAGACAACAATATTGAGATTTTTTATAAAAACGATGCATTATGAAACGATCATAAGCATGGAGAAGAGCTCTAATAAACGAAGCTGGTAAAATTTTAAATATTAATTTTTCGGATTTTCGCGCAAAAAAACAAAACTATGAAAGTAAGAATGGCAATGATCGGCGGGGGTGCTGGTTCCTTTATTGGCCCTGTGCATGTGATGGCAGCAGGCCTGGATAACATGATTGAACTTGTTGCAGGAGCCTTCAGTTCCGACCCCGCAATTTCATTGGAAAGTGGTATAGCTTACGGGCTGGCCGGTGACCGGGTTTATGGCAGCTGGCAGGATATGCTGGAAAAGGAAGCAGGGCTGCCAGATGATCTGCGGCCTCATTTTATTTGCATTGCCACACCCAATCATTTACACTTTGACCCTGCCAGGGAAGCCATCAAAGCAGGCTTCCATGTAGTGTGTGACAAACCGCTGTGCCTGACCGTGGACGAAGCTCGTAAGCTCAGGGATGCACTTGATAAAAGCAACAAATTATTCTGTATCACACATAATTACACCGGCTATCCCATGGTCAGGAAAGCCAGGGAAATGGTGAAGGCAGGTGAACTGGGTAAGATAAGGAGGGTTGTTGTGGAATACCTCCAGGGCTGGCTCTCAGACAAAGAAGAAGAAAAAGGCAATAAGCAGGCTGAATGGAGGGCCGACCCTGCCAAAGCAGGAAATGCAGGTTGCATGGGAGATATTGGCACCCATGCCTTTCAGCTGTCAGAATATATTACCGGGAAGAAGGTAGAGCGACTCTACTCACAGCTTAATACCTTTGTTGACGGGCGCCTGCTGGATGACGATGGTAATGTCATTCTGAACTTCGAAGATGGCATCAAAGGCAGCCTGGTGGCTAGCCAGGTGGCCCTGGGCGAAGAAAACAGTTTTAGCATCAGGGTATATGGCAGCAGGGGAAGCCTTGCATGGAGACAGATGGAACCAAACAGCCTCATACTAAGATGGAAAGACAGTCCCATGCAGGTATACAGGGCAGGAACAGCCTATGAAGCTATTGGCCGTATTGCAGCCGGGCACACCAGGCTACCGGCTGGCCATCCCGAAGGTTTTATAGAGGCCTTTGCCAACCTGTACAGGAATTTTGCCATGCACCTGGATGCATACGAAAAAGGGCAAAAGCCTGAACCTGGCTATGACTACCCTGGTATTGAAGATGGCCTGCGTGGGATGAAGTTTCTCGAAGCTGTGGTCAGGTCCTCGCAGCAGGAAAGATGGGTTAATATTGAAGGATAAACCCCTTACAGTATATTCTTTAGCAGGTAGTTCCTGCTTATCTCTATACTTTCAAGCGGTGTGTGCGTTCTGCAATTATCCTGCTCAATGAAGAAATACTTCATGCCGGCGGTAGCGGCCCCGGCAAATATGGGTTTAAAATCCATTGTCCCTTCACCCAGCGTTGCGTCCTGCCCATCTTCTGAGAGATCCTTTACATGCCACAGTTCAAAACGTCCCGGGTATTTATCAAAATACTCAAGCGGTTCATTTCCTGATTTTGTTATCCATGCAAGATCGAGCTGGAAAGTCACCAGGTCTGCATCCGTGTTATCCAGGAAGACATCCATGGGTACCTGTCCTTCTACCGGTTCAAACTCAACGGTGTGATTATGGAATCCCAGTTTCATCCCCTTTTCGCGGCATTTCTTGCCTGCCATATTCATAAAGTCAGCCGTCTTTTTCAGGGCGTCAGCGCTGTTTATCCACTGGTGCGGGAGTGAAGGTATTACAAGATATTGAAGACCTGCTTCGGAGGCAGCGCCCACCACTTCATCCAGGTTGTCATGATTCAGACCGTTATGACTGCTTATAAGCTCCATACCCCTGCTCTCAATCATCCTTCGGAAATCAGCAGGCTTGCGTCCGTAGAATTTGCCATCTGCGTAGCTGGCTGCTTCAAGCCAGTTATAGCCTGTTTCAGCTATACGATCGAGGGTTCCTTCAGCATCTTTATCCATCTCATTTCGGACAGTATAAAGAATGAGTCCGGTTTTCCTTTCGGCTGACGAGCATGCAAGGGAAGGAACAACTATTGCTGCAGTGGCTCCGGCGATTGTGGTCTTAATAAAGTTACGTCGTTTCATCTGTTTGAAATTTTTA
>JAZBOI010000446.1:0-3345 GCA_036351095.1 Bacteroidales bacterium
CCGTTCTTATATCCCCAGTCCGAGTTGTAATAAATACTGTTTATCGTGGGGTCCTTATAGGTACTTATCAGCATGCTCGTGCTTCTCTGTCCGTGCCACTGAGGTGCACCAAACACGGATAATGCAAGCCTGTGCTTATTATTCACCAGCTTGGAAACATTCAGATAGTAGGAATATGATTCGAACTGTGTACCATCAACCATGCCGTCGCCACTTGATTTGGCTATTGAAAGGGTGGTTGCCCAGTTATCAGCCGTAAGCCCTGATGACAGTGTAAAACCCATCTTGTTATAGCCATCGTTACCAACCGCATAGTAAGCGTTGCCACCCTGTTCTGCATCGGTGGTCTTGGTAAGGATATTGATCGTACCCCCGAGCGATGGCAGTGCAATCCTTGCAGCGCCCAGTCCCCTCTGTACCTGCATGGTCCTGGTCACTTCCGAGAGACCTGCCCAGTTTGACCAGTATACCCAGCCGTTTTCCATATCATTTACGGGTACACCGTTTATCATGACAGCCGAGTTACGGGCATTGAAACCGCGGATATTTATCCTTGAATCACCAAATGCACCTCCCTGCTTTGTAGCATATACCCCGGGAGTGGATTTAAGTATCTCCGGGAATTCCTGTGTTCCCAGTCTTTCCTCAATAAAGGCAGGCTTAATATTGGCAACGGGAACAGGCGTCTTCCTGTCGATGGCAATATTTGCAAAAACCGATACCTCGGCAAGACCGACAGCATCACTTTCCATTTCTATGGTTCCAAGGTCGATCTCGGAACCTCTCAGCTCAACAGGGATCTCCTGCTGGAGCATACCGACAAAAGAAACGATAAGCACATAGCTACCCTCGGCCTGTGTCCTGAGAGTAAATTTTCCCTCCAGGTCTGCTACAGTGCCGATAGTTGTCCCGTCAAGGTAAATATTGGCACCGACTATTGACTCACCCTGTTCATCAATAATCTTGCCCTTGATAACGGTCCTTTCCTGACCGTAAACATTAGTGACGTAAACAAATATCGCCAGCAGCGACATTAACAGAATTCGCTTTTTCATGTAGATTATAATTTAAATTAGAAACTATATTTATTGACTTTATTAACAGCATCCTGTATATAGTGTAACTTAAAAACAACGCCCATCGAAACGGGGCTCTAATATAAAGTTTTGCATTGCCTTAGCTTTTACATTTTGGTTACATTTTATATACAAATTTACAAGCCTTTATGAACAGCTTATTAACAGAATTATGTTAATAACCTGCAGGGTATTTCCCCGTATGCTGTGGTATAGTCATTTAATGTTAGTGCGAATTATTCTCTTACTTTTGTAACAGATAAATAACAGTCTAATTATATGATTCGTTTACTTGCCCTCGTAATTTCAATAGGCCTGCAAATAGTAGCTGCGTCTATTGCACTGCGCTTTATGAAGCTGACAAAATACAGGCTTTCATGGATACTCCTTTCCCTTGCCTTCACATTTATGGCAATAAGGAAAATATTTCACCTCATTGAGCTGATGAGGGGTGAAGAGACAATGCAGATGGCCGTTGTGGATGAATGGGTTGAGGCATTTATCTCGGTCCTGATTTTCGGCGGGGTGATCCTGATAAGGGAATTGTTCCTGTCGCTTAAGAGAGCCGATATTGACAGGATAAGATCGGAAAGGAAAGTCCTGCATGCCATTATCAACACAGAGGAAAACGAGAGAAAACGCTTTGCCAAGGACCTGCATGACGACCTTGGCCCGCTGCTGTCAACGGTTAAAATGTCAATAACCGCCCTGGCTGCCAGGGCAAACGATCCTGTTGATAAGGACATTATAAGTAATGCCGGTCACGTGGTGAACGAGGCAATATCAACAATAAAGGATATTTCAAACACCCTGAGTCCGCACGTACTGACAAATTTCGGACTGGTAAGCGCGGTAAATTCATTTATTAAAAGAATAAATAAAGCCGGTGATGTGAATTTCTCCGTAAACAGTAACGTGGGAGACAGGCGTCTCGATAGCGATATCGAGGCGGTTATGTACAGGTCAGTATGTGAATTGATAAATAATACCCTTAAACATTCAGGAGCTTCAAACATTGCCATCGACCTGAATATCCATGGAAATTTTATTATTTTGCAGTATAAAGATGACGGGCAGGGATTCGAAACCACGATTCTTGAAAGCGAAGAAAATATGGGAATGGGCCTGGCAAACATTAAAACCCGGGTGAAATCCGTTAACGGCATTTTTGTGCCTGAAAGCAGAAAGGGAGAGGGTATGCATGCACTAATAAAAATCAACATCAGGGAAGATTAGACAGCTTATGAAAAAAATAAAAATTCTTCTTGCTGATGATCACCAGCTCTTCAGGAACGGCCTGAAGATCCTGCTTGATGCATTTGACGATTTTGAGATCGCCGGCGAAGCAAGCAACGGCGAAGAGGTTCTGAAGATAATTGAAAACACAAATTGTAATGTTGTACTGATGGATATCGACATGCCTGTAATGGATGGTATAGAAGCAACACGCAGGGCAATTGAGATAAACCCCGGTATTAAAATTATAGCCCTGTCAATGTACGGTGAGGAAGAATATTATCACCGTATGGTGGAGGCCGGGGCAAAAGGATTTATCCTGAAGGATTCAGACATAAATGAAGTCAAGGATGCCATCATTACAGTTTATAACGGTGCTACATGGTTCTCACAGGAATTACTGCAGAACGTTATAAGGAGAATAAAATCCAGGGAGACAGAAACCAGCCATGCCAACCTTTCGAAGCGTGAAAAAGAGATACTGCTCAAGATATGTGAAGGATTATCAAACCAGGAAATAGCCGACACCCTTTTCATCAGTAAAAGAACAGTAGACAAACACAGGGCTAACCTGCTCGGCAAAACACAGTCAAAAAACACTGCCAGCCTTATTCTCTATGCTATTAAAAACAAGATTATAGAGGTCTGACCTCGAATATTTATACATCCTATGGCAAATTCTCATTCACTGGGCAGGAGAGGTGAGCGCCAGGCTGTTGAATACCTGGCCCGGAAGGGCTACACCATACTTCGTACAAACTGGTCCACAAAACACAGGGAAATAGATATTATTGCCGAAGATGACAGCTTCATTATATTCATAGAGGTAAAAACGAGGATGGCCGGCTTCACAGTGCACCCGCGCGAAGCAGTCTCTGTACCCAAGCAGCGGAATATTATCAGTGCAGCCCAGTCTTTCCTGCGTGAAAATAATATCGATAAAGAAGCGAGGTTTGATATAATAACAATTATTAAGGGTGGTGAGGATAATGAACTGGAACATATCATGGATGCTTTCTACCCCACCCTCTGA
>JAZBOI010000447.1:0-5173 GCA_036351095.1 Bacteroidales bacterium
AGTATCGGTGAAGGTGGAAGCAGAAAAGGAAAAGGTAACGGAAACGGGTTCTAAGGTGTAGTTAGTATTATTGAATTCCCGGGATGATATTATACATCCCGGGTTTTTATTAAACTTATTGAAAAGTGAAAATCAGATTAAGAAATATATTCCTCAGGCTTGGTTTGCTGGCCGCACTCCTTCCGGGCTGCTACTATGTGTCGGCCCAGGATGATAAGATAGATGCTATACTTGATTCCATGTTCTTCAACAATGATGATGAGATAATGCTTATGCTTGCAGAAATGAACAGGACTCATCATTTCCTTTATGCAAGGCTTGGCTACGACAGCAAGACCACATATGCAGGCCGGGAGATAGGAACTGACCAGCATAACATGGCCGGGCAGTTGTTTTACATCAATTCGCTCGGTTTTAACCTCGGAGTATCAGGAGCATGGTACAGCCAGATGGATCCTTCCTACAGGTCCACGGTTTTAACGGCTGGCTACAGCAATAGTCTGAAGAAGAATAAATGGCTGAGGTACAGGGTATCCTATAACAGGTATTTTTATAATATTAGCGACAGCGAATATGAGCCTGTCTATACGGGCTCGGCAGGGGCCGGGATAAGTCTTAAAGCAGGACCGGTAGGAACCAGGCTCGATTATTCACTGTTTATGGGCAGCGAATACGGTTCGCAACTGTCTGCCGACCTCTACGGTAATTTCATACTTTTAAAACTGGGTAATAAGGTTAAGTTCAGGATATTACCGGAGATATCCTTATATTTTGGCTCTGAAACAGTGGAATATGACAGGTACAGCTATCTTGACGGCAACATGCAGCAGGCAGGATCAACTGAAACGATTTATGAAGACAGGTTTGGCCTGATGAACACACAGCTGAGGCTACCTCTCGAATTTGGAATAGGCGATTTTAACATTGAAATAGGGTATACCTATAATATAAACCGGTCAATTGACCCGGCTTATACCTTTGATAATATATCCATGGTCAGTTTGTCTGTGGGGTATTTTTTTATGCTTAATTGATAATAATCCTCATGCCGCCTCCACCTCCACCTCCAAAGCGGGGATTAACCACATTATTATATATTGAACCGAAGGTGTAGGAAAAACCTAAATGCATGAAATAATTATAGTTGGTTTCAAGCTCTTTTCTCCTTAAGAGTGTCTCCTCAGAACTGGCACCTCCTTTAACAAGTGATACCTGGTTATGAATGAAGGCAAAACTTCCTCCCAGGTTGATACTCAGGTCCGGGACCTGTACCAATGGTATAATAGAAAAGGCGTGGAAGTTAATCCACGCCTTCAGGAAAGGTTTAAAGTGTCAGGTTTAAACCAGGTATTAATCAGTATCTTCAAGTTTTCCTTCTGTCATTTTCCAGTATTTACCCCCGGCTTCCCATGAATATACTCCACATCCGAAGTAATCATCATGCATAAGGATCTCAAGGTCTTCCTCAAAATGAACTGTCATATTATCAGGTATATAAAGTCTTATCTTTATAAATGCCCCTGACCATCTCCTCCCGGGAGGCAGGGTAAAATATTCATCCAGACGGATGGTATTGTCCTGAATATTGACGTCATAAATCAATTTTTCTGCCTTGCTTATGGCATCGGAGCGTGAATGCCCGCTGGAGTATTTTACTATCTGCATATGTGGGTCATCATCGGTGTGGTAAATGTTCAGCTCAGGGCTCACATAAATGATGTCTTTCTTTTCATCCAGGTACATATCACGAGGTTCGAAAGGAAGATGAACCACTCTCTGGTATTCAAGCGAAGAAACCCTGTCATCTAATCTTACAAGCAGGGTATCACTCGCAGGTAATGATAATTCCTGGACAGTCCTGTGAGAATCTGAAAAGCTTATACCCTGGGTAAAGGCAACAATCGACAGGGCTACACAGCTCAGTATCCAGATAATAAGCATTGTGAGGTTAAGGACCAGGTCTTTTGCCCTGAACTGGAATACCATCCTTATGCCCCAGTATATCAAAGCCAGCAGTGGCAGTCCCACAACAAGGCCGGTTAGTATAGCGAGCCAGACCGACAGGGAAGGATCGGCTATGAAATATAAGAAATCAGGAAGGTAGAATACCGTTTCGTCAAATACTGATGGTACCAGGAATGTTGTGTGGAAAACTGAAAGAAAGAGAAAACTGAAGAGGGTGCTGAAACCGGCTATTATGAATGAAACCCCTATTATAGCAAGGATCACCCTGAAAAGGATAACAAAAAATTTACCTATTGCCCTGAATACTTCATTGATGGCATTGCCCACGGCTGATGCCCCGTCGCTTGCTCTCAGGTCTGTCCTCGCTGTACGGCCGGCTTTATCGCCTCCGGATATCCCTCCCTCCTGTCTCCTGCTGCCTGTTCCCGGAAGGACTATCCATAAAATGACATATACGAGGGCACCTGTAAGGTAAACCAGGGTTAACAATATAAAAAATATCCTTATCCATACGGCGTCAATACCTGTATAATCGGACAGTCCGCTGCATACTCCTCCAAGGATTGACTTGCCTGTGTTACGGTAAAGTTTTTTAGGCTGTTTACTGTAGGTCCCGGTGTAAGGCTCTGATTCAAGATCACCGGCAATGTCCTCCGGGCTTCCCATTGTTGATATCATTTCCTCCACTTCCTCTTTCGAGATGATGGCTGTCTGCCAGGAGGGCTTTGACTGGAAGAGTTCAGCTATCCTTCCTTCAATATCATCAATCATCTCGCTTCCCCCCGGAATCTGGTTTAACCTGTTTGTCACTGATTGCAGGTAGTCACGGAGCAGTTCGTAAGCATCATCATTGATATGAAAAATTACTCCTGCTATATTTATTTTTATCGATTTTTCCATTGTTGACATGATCTTTTACAATATGCTCTTAACTTTTTCTTATAAATTTTACGGATTCAACCAGTTCATCCCACGATTTATCCAGTTCGGCAAGGTATTCACGCCCCGATTCGGTCAGTTCATAGTATTTGCGGGGTGGTCCCTGGGACGATTCTTCCCAGCGATAACTCAGAAGACCGGCATTCTTTTGCCTTGTGAGAAGGGGGTAGAGAGTACCCTCAACAACTATTACTTTGGCCTCTTTGAGCTTATTGATTATATCGCTGGCATAGCAGGAATTACCTGATATTACTAGCAAAATGCAATATTCAAGTATTCCCTTCCGCATCTGTGCTTTATTATTTTCAACGTTCATGATATTTAATATTAACTGTTATCCTCTCAATAAATGCCAGGTTCCGGTGTTTCTTACAGGTTCATTTTTTCTTTGACATTATCGAATTCCTGTCTCACAGAGTCTTTTATATTGTGTATGTTTACAGGATCTCCCTTCATCTCAATCTTCTGTGCCGTTGTTTTGGCCTCCGGGAGAACAATCCATAATACTACGTAAATAAGTACTCCCAGTCCGCCGGGTAAGCTGATAATAATGAAGATTACCCTTATGATCCAGGGATCGATCCTCCAGAAAGCAGCCATGCCCGAGGATACTCCGGCTATGATCCTGTTGTCAGGGTCGCGGTACATCCTGTGGTAACCCGGGCTGCTGAACTTTTCAGATGAGGGTGAACCGCTGTCATCACTGATGTCCTCAGGTGTACCGAGAGTGTTTATTACATCTTTTACATCCCCCAGCGTAACCACCTGCTTGTAGTCATTTATCTTTGTCTTGAGCAGGTCAGCTATCCTGGCTTCAATGTCAGCCATTATCTCCGCTGAACTGCTTTCCCTTGCAAAATACCTGTCGAGGCTCCGCAGGTATATTTTCAATTCAGTGTAGGCATCTTCGTCAATGTGAAATGCCATCCCTCCGATATTAATGCTTACAGTAATTTTCATATTTTTATATACTACCTTTTTGAACAATGTATTTTCATCTACAAAGATATGCACAAAAATTAATACTATGCAATACATAGTACTAAAAATATTTCATATTTATTTTGCAACAGTTTAGTTAAATACTGTTTATGAGTAGGTTAGACATCAAACGCTGATGCTTATTTATATTGAATCTATTTAAAATTGCTTTCCGCGAAGCACTTTTTTATCGCTCAACTGTTATAATAAAAGGGTGTATACAGAATAAACATGGGTGTTTATACAGGTATATTTGCTGATAAAGGGTGCCCGGTTGATAACGGTCCTTACAATTTTATTAACTTTAATGAAAATTGAATTATTTAAGTGAATTATGAAAAAATATAACTGGGGTATCATTGGTCCGGGCAGGATCGCGCACAAGTTTACAAGGGGGCTGAAGCAGCTTGACAATGCAAACCTGTACTCTGTAGTGTCAAGGAGCATGGAAAGGGCTAAGGATTTTGCACAGGAACATGGCTATATGAAGTATTATGATAATTACCTCGAGTTTGCTTCAGACCCTGAGCTGGACATTGTGTATGTGGCCACACCGCATTCGCATCACCACAGGGACAGCCTTATCTGCCTGAGGAATGGCAAGCCGGTGCTCTGTGAGAAAGCCTTTGCGGTTAACAGCCTGCAGGTTGATGAGATGATAAATGCTGCCATGGGAAACAAGCTTTTCCTTATGGAGGCACTCTGGCCTCCTTTCCAGCCGTCTTACAGGAAAGCACAGGAGCTGATAAAAGGACCGCGAACCGGCCAGGTTAAGTATATTATCTCCAGGTTTGCTTTTAAGGCCCCTTATGATCCGGAGGCCAGGACATTTAAGCCTGAACTGGCAGGAGGATCTTTGCTTGATATAGGCATATACCCTGTTATCGATGCCCTTACTTTCCTGGGCGTACCCGAGAGTATTGAAACGAGTACCGTTTTTGCCCCGACAGGTGTGGATGAATCAATAGGTATTTTGTTTGGATATAAGGATGGCCGGGGAGCCTCACTTTACAGTTCGTTTGCAAATGACGGGGGAACAGGCACGCTGCTGATTTGTGAAAATGCAAACATAAATATAAGCAGGAGCAGGGATCATGTACAGTACCTTGAAGTAGAATACAGGGATGGCGAAAAGGAAGCATATACATACAAACCCCTCGCAATGGGTTTCCATTATGAGGCTGCGGAGGTTATGCGCTGCCTTGACGGAGGATTAAAAGAAAGCCCTGTTGTTCCACTGTCTTTCAGCAGGGACCTGATAGGTATTCTTGACAGGATAAGAAAGAAC
>JAZBOI010000448.1:0-3692 GCA_036351095.1 Bacteroidales bacterium
AGGCTGCTGGGCAAGAATGTTGAAATAGTCATGGAAGGCGAATTCTACAAGGTCAGGATACTTGACCTCAAAGACAGGCAGGAAGTTGACGAGCATATCGAAAGACTGGAGGAACTTGGTTATAGCATATTCTGGGTAATCAGGCTTAAAGCCATGCAACAACAACTTATAATCAAGGAAACAAGTGATTCACTATTGCAGGTCACTGGAAGGGATATCTATGCTGACAGACCCGAAATTACAACTGATATGGCAATCCAGCTGGGTGCCTTCAGGAATGAGGCATATGCGAAGATAATGGTTGAAAAACTTGAGTTCAGACTCGACAAAGACCTGGTAATCGTAAGGGAAGACGGGTATCATAAGGTAAGGATAAAAGGTTTTGAATCAGTTGAAGAAATGGAAAGAATAATACCATCGCTTGAGCTGCTTGGCATAGATGACCTGTGGATAATACCTCCGGAAGAAAGACCGGCCGACACCTCCCGGGCAGCAGTTGAACCGCCGGCAATAGCTGCTATGAAGGATGCACGCTTCGAAGCAATTAAACCCGATATATCGAAAATTAAAGAAGACTTTAAGGTCAACGAGCCGCTATTCTCGCTCCAGGTTGCAGTATACCCGAAACGTACACAGGCAATGAGGGCAAAAAGGCAAATAGAACGTAAGCTCTACCTGCCGGTTGAAATAGTGCAACAATGGGATTACTACAGGGTCATAGTAACAGGCTTCTATACCCGTGAGGAAACATTCAGGTACTACCCTGAGCTTGCGGAACTGGGGTTTGACAGGATAGTGCTGATTGATAAAGGAGAAAGGTAAGGAGGGAAATCAACCTGCCCTGCTTATTCTTTTAAGCATATCTGTATTGAGTAGCCTGATCTCTTTACCCCTTGTCTGGATAATATTACTTTCATTGAATTCCGATAATACCCGCACACAGCTTTCCATTGGTATTCCGGCCATCTCTGCAAGGTCGGACCGGGTCAGATATTTGAAAACATCTTCCTCCCTGAACTTAGGCTGGTCGAGGTAGAGCAGAACATCGGAAACCCTGCCCGGCAGGTTTTTGAAACCAATGCTTTCGAGCTTTTTATAAGCTAACCTGTAGCTCTCACAATACCACTTTACTATTTCATGTCCGAAATCCCCGGATTTTAAAATTAAATCCAGGATAGCCTCCCTTGCTATCATACATGCATCGGTGTCCCTCAATGCTGTTGCCGAATATGAGTATGTAGTGTTACCATATAAGGAGGAAAGTCCCAGGAAATCACCTCTGTTAACAAGCTTGACTATTATTTTACGCTTGTTCGGCCCCTCAATATATACTTTGACAAGACCATCGGTGATAAATTTCACACCCGATGAAAAGTTACCTTCCTTACATATGGTCTCACCCTTTGAAAATATTACCCTGGACTTATGTTTATCCAGGTAATCCAGCTCATCGGGAAGAAGTTTCTTAAAACATACCGAGGCTGAATTGCAATTGCGACAGCTGATATTATTCGCCGTATTATCCATGCCGCTAAACATTAAAATGACAAGGCTACCGTAGCTTGAATTATACTAACAAGTTATGAATATTAGTATAATTTTCAAATATTTACCGGCGGATAATAATAAAATGAAATATCCCACGATTATACAGTATCCCGTGATCTGCCACCGGGCAGTGGCTGAGAAGATGTCTGAACCGTTCAACTGGCATGCAGGCACCTGTATGAATACAGGTTTCTTATTTCATTGTCAGCTTCCCTGCAGATACAGGAAAATACCTGCCTCAATTCAGCATTCAGATTGATTTTGGAAATATCCCTGCAAAAGTTCTTTAGCCGTACTTCATTCTGAAGAGCAATCTTCAGAAGCTCATCATAACTGCTTACAGTATTCTCCTCTTCCTCACTTCTCACTTCCAGCAGAATCTTCTCCACAAGTGACCCCGGGATATCTATGATTGTATTAACCAATCTGCTGTTCAGCGACCTGGCCATAAGCATCATATTTCTTGCCTGGTATGCTTCACATTTCCCCAGGTAATCAGCCAGCGCAATGCTGCCTGCTTCATGAAAGTTTCTGGCCAGGGCACAATAGTATTCAGCAAGTCCCGAATGATAGACCTGCAACCCATTAATTATATCACCTGACCTGACTTGCATATCCTGATTATGAATAATAAAGCATAGTAACTACATCTTACAAGTTACTTCAATTCTTTAACTTACAGGCTGATATTTGATTAATATCCATAAATATTTTTATTGATTTTCTACATATATGTTATTGATCAGGGTTAACTTCAAGATGGAGACGCTTGCCTGCCCCACCGGTCATCTGCCGCCAGGTGAATTCAGCAAATCAAAGCTCATAGGAATTACAGGGTTTTTGATCAGCACTTGTTCAGAGCTAAAGTGGTATAATTTTTGTTCCGGTATGATGAACCTTTCAACCCGGAACAATGAAAAAATATACCAAACCATTCATTGCAATATTGATAATATTATTTGCTTTACCTTCATGTGAGAAAAAGCCTGCACCTGAAAAGGAAATACCACAGCTCATCCTACGTAAGAAATCTGCCGAGATAATTGAAGCCGATCGCCAGTTTGCCTTCGAACTTTTCAGGGAAGTAATTGCAGACAGCGAGGAGGAAAATGTAATGATATCCCCCCTGAGCGTTTCATATGCCCTGGGAATGGCATATAACGGTGCCGCTACAAGCACACTGGAGGCTTTTAATAATGTGTTGCATTTCAATGATCTCAGCAGGGAGGAAGTGAATGAGAGCTATAAGGACCTTATGGGTCAGCTAATACACCTGGACGAAGAGGTGGAATTCTCAATTGCAAACAGTATGTGGTACAGGCTGGGTTATAATGTGCTGGAGGATTTCATAAGCACCAACCAGGAATATTTCGATGCCATGGTCAGTGAACTGGATTTTTCCGATCCACAGTCAGTGGATATTATAAACGGATGGATAGAGGAAAAAACCAATGATAAAATCAGGGATATGCTGGATTATATACCTTCAGATGCCGTTTTGTACCTGATAAACGCCATATATTTCAATGCTGCCTGGAAATACAGCTTTGACCCTGAGGACACCCAGGCCGGAACCTTCTACCTGGAAGACGGCAATACCCACCAGGCGGATTTCATGAAAGTGAATGCCTCGTTCAACTATACATCAACAGAAGATTTTTCAGCGGTTGAACTGCCGTATGGCGACAGCACCTTCAGCATGGTGGTGATCCTTCCTTACGCAGGACTTACAGTTGATGAGCTTGCCGGCCTGATGGACGGTGACGGATGGGACACCTGGTTCAGTGATTCTGAAATAACTGATGTACAGGTTGAACTGCCAAAATTCAAATATGGCTGGAAAGACCTGCTCAACGATCCCCTGATAAACCTGGGCCTGGGAGTGGCATTTTCTGATAATGCCGATTTTAGCCTTATCAATCCCGGTGGCGATATATTCATTTCACGGGTGATCCACCAGACCTTCATTGACGTTATGGAGGAAGGCACCGAAGCCGCGGCTGCCACCATTGTTGAATTCAGGGAAAATGCAGGAGTCCCTCAGCCGGTAATGTTCAAAGCCGACAGACCATTTTTGTACCTTATAAAAGAAAATTCAAGCGGCGCCATCATGTTTATGGGCAAACTTGGAAAACCCCTGTATG
>JAZBOI010000449.1:0-11707 GCA_036351095.1 Bacteroidales bacterium
CGGTGAAGATGCCCTCAATACTTTCAGATTCATAACAAAATTGACGGTCATTGTTTGTTGAATCGATCAGGCTCTGCCCGTCCCAGTAATGGCTTGCAATGAAAGGCACAAGGAAGCTCCATGTTGCATCGGGTATCCAGCGCAGGTAGAGTGGGTCTTCATCACTGGCACTGCTGGAAACATAAAAGCGGTAGCCCTCCTTCTGCTCCCCCGATTCACCTTCTTCCCATGTATCATACCTGTAAGTGATCTCTTCCACCGGGGGTGATGGCATGTATTTTTCAAATTGTGATTCAAAGATATGGCCGTCAGTCGTTTCCATGTAAAGCATGTAACTCTCTCCTTCCTCAAGGATAAATGCCGGATCATCCAGGTAGTAATATGGAGGGCCCCATCCCCAGGAGCTTCCTTCTGTGAAATACGACCTGGAGCCTTTGGTGTTTTCAACATATACAATTGCTCCTATGGTGTTAACAAGGGGTTCTCCTTCATAATTATTTTCTGAAAAGGGATAGGCATGAGTAAAACGCACATAAGGGGTCAGGTTAGGATCATCAGTTATGCTGGCCTCAATAAAAAGCATATTTTCGAATTTCAGATCGCCCGGGTCATAGGGGTCGATGCATCCATCCAGCAAGCAGAGGAGCAAAAGGAAGATTATATTTTTTATTGCAGACCTGTACATTATTATTGGATTATTATTCCCAGAAAGAAGGTGTTGTTGTATAACCCCCCCTTGCAATGCAATCGAAACATGTCAGTGGCCCGGTGAAAAATACACCCTCGTCTACTTCCGTAATCCATGACCCGGCCGGCAGGTTATTCCACCTCAATCTTGGAGTACCTACGGTGTCAAGTATACAACGCTGTGTTGTTATATTGAATTCAGTTGGCCGGTCGACAAAAACGCGTGCTTCAGACACCCCCACCAGTTCGAAAATACCTGCAACGCTGATATTGTCATGTGACACACAGTTAATATTACCTGTCATCCTGAAAGGTATTGTTTCATAAAGGCCACCGGATTCATAAAGCAGTGCATCAAGGTCCTTCCAGAAGCGGTAAGCCGACTGGGATATGCGCATCTGCCTGACATGCAGGCTGTATTTTGTCTGGAGGCGGTAGCCGTAGCTTGAAACACCGTGCAAGGGTATCTCTGACACCCTGTTAACTTCAAGTCCCTCCGATGTGCCGGTGAAGATGCCCTCAATATTTTCGGATTCATAGCAAAAGCGCCGGTCATTGTTTGTTGAATCGATCCGGTTCTGCCCGTCCCAGTAATGGCTTGCAATGAAGGGCACAAGGAAGCTCCATGTTGCATCGGGTATCCAGCGCAGGTAGAGTGGGTCTTCATCAGTGGCACTGCTTGATATGTAAAAGCGGTAACCCTCTTCCTGCACCCCCGATTGTCCTTCTTCCCATGTATCATACCTGTAAGTAATCTCTTCCACCGGAGGTGACGGCATGTATTTTTCAAATTGTGATTCAAATATATGGCCGTCAGTCGTTTCTATGTAAAGCATGTAACTCTCTCCTTCCTCAAGGACAAATGCCGGATCATCCAGGTAGTAATATGGAGGGCCCCATCCCCAGGAGCTCCCTTCTGTGAAATATGACCTGGAGCCTTTGGTGTTTTCAACATAAATAGTGGCTCCTATGGTGTTCACGAGAGGCTCTCCGTCATAATTATTCTCTGTAAAAGGATAGGCATGAGAGAACCGTACATAAGGTGTCTGGTTGGGATCGTCAGTTATGCTGGCCTCAATAAAGAGCATATTTTCGAATTTCAGGTCGCCGGGATCATAGGGATCGATACATCCATCCAGCAAAGACCCGGTGAGAACCAGGAGTATTATATATTTAATTAACCGCATAGTTGCCAAGTTTGAAATTATAACTTACTGTCAGGATGGGAGTGCCGTAGATTGATAGCTTATATCCGTTAATGCTCCCCTCTTCGTTCCTGAAATATACCGAGTAGGCATTCCTGCGACCGGTGATATTGTACACTGAGATCATCCATGACCCGTGAGCCAGCTTTTCCCTGCGCAGGTTACCTTCAATATTAATGGATACATCAGCACGGAAATAGTCGGGTATCCTGTACTCGTTCCTTCCCGAATAGATGATACCTGTTTCACCTTCCATGGTGAAGAGACCTGTTGGATAGGTAATGGGACGACCTGTGCTGTATACCATGTTTCCTGATAAGCTGAAGCGTCTTGATATTCTCAATTGTCCTACAAAATTCAGGGAATGGGGTTTGTCATGGTTGGCAGGGAAAGGCTTGCCCATGTTTATTCTTTCCCAGGGATTTTCACCGTCTACGGTAACGAATGACCGTGAATAGGCATAGCTCAGCCATCCCGTAAGTCTGCCGGCATTTCTTTTCAGAAGAATCTCGGCTCCCCATCCTTCCTGTTCGCCCTGTATTACGGCAGTTTCAAAGAGAGGGTTCAGTACCAGTTCAGCCCCATCCCTGTATTCAACCTGGTTCCTGGTTTTCTTGTAATAGAGCTCACCTGACAGCTCAATGGCCATCCTTGGGAAATTCTTGTAGAGTCCCAGGCTCAGCTGATCGGCCAGTGGCGGTTCGATATGGGGATCGGCCAGCTTCCACCTGTCTGTTGGAGCTATTGCTATTGTATTTGACAGCATAAAGAGGTACTGCCTCATCCTGTTGAAGCTTGCCTTTAATGAGGCGGTTGGTGAAAAGGAATAATTAGCCGATAAACGGTAATCCGGGCCACCCCTGTTAACAATTGTGGCCAGCCACCCGTAGGATGTTGTGTCAGTTATATGTTCCTGCAGCCTGGGAAGGGATGCCGGGTAGGAGTAGATATCATTGGGACCAAGGTATTTGTAGAGGTTCAGCCGCAAGCCGCCGTAAAGGGTGAGCCTGTCATTTACCCTGTATTCATCAGCTGCAAAGACTGACATTTCCAGTCCCTGCTCCCTGCCTATTTCCAGTGGTGCCTGGAAGGAATCATCGCCATATGGTTCATATTTACCCTGGTTAAGGGAATAAGATATGATCCCTGCCCCGGCGGTAGTGGTATGGTCAGCCCAGCTATAGCCGGTTAACTTTGTCTTTATCTCACGGTGATCAACATTGAAGCGGTGCTGCCACGCTGTGAAGGGATTTTCCGTGCTGGCATGGTAGTTTGTATAACGGCTGTAAACAAGGGCGCTGCTCATTGTCCACATCTCGTTCAACTGGCGGTCATAAATAACAGAAGCACCTGTATTTTCGTACATGTACCTGTCGGTAAGGGCGAGACTGAACCTGTCATTGCTGTGGTATCCGAAAAACTGCAGTGATGAGGATTCAGAGGTGGTGATATGAACAGATGAAGCAAAGTCATAGAAGGAGGCCTCGCTGGATCTAAGTTCCGGGGCATCCAGCCGGCCCAGTATCCAGTCTGAATAGCTTGAGCGCATGGCCAGGACAATGGATGAGCGGTCCTTTTTAAGCGGTGATTCTGCAAGGATGGAAGCTGTCACAGGGCTTATTCCGCCCCTGGCACCGAATTCTTTCTTATTGCCTTTGCGTGTTGATATCTCAAAGATGGAAGCCAGGCGACCGCCATATTCAACGGGGAAATTGTTTTTGTACAGGTTAAAGTCACTTATTATATCGGGGTTGAAAGCGGAAAAGAAACCGAAGAGATGTCCGGTATTAAGGATAGGAATCTCGTTTAGGAGGAAGAGGTTCTGATCGCTTCCCGAGCCCCTGACATTATACCCTGATGAGCCTTCTCCAACGTTCTGGACCCCCGGCATCATTTCAGCTATCTTAAGTATATCCCTCTCACCCATTACAACAGGGATGTTTTTTATCTCCTTGATATCTATCCTCTGGAAACCCATCTGCATACCCCTGACGTTATCGTGCCTGCCAGATCTGACAACCACTTCACGTATATCGATCAGCTTCTCCTGCATTTCAAAGTTTACTGTTCCGCCTGCGTACAGTTCAAGTATGTACGATTCGCTTTCCATACCCATGCAGGAGATATTAAGGTTATATACTTCTCCTGCCCTTAGCCTGATGGCATAAAAACCTTCCCCGTCAGAGATTTCTCCCTTGTTCGTCCCTTCCACGTATATTGTTGTGCCGGGAACGGGCTCACCCGAACTGGCCGAGCTAATACGACCGCTTAACAGTACCTGCCCGCTTTCTGCATTATCCGGAGATCCAACTGTTATTTGCCGGATCTTTTTGTTATAGGATATACTGCCGCTTACATCACCGGTCCTGTCAATGTTATCAGCCCCTGTAATGTCATCCCTGTCAGTTATTATATCAGTAATAACATTTGTTTCTCCTGTAAGGAAGTATTGTCCGCCGCCCCGGTAAACAAAATATATCCCTTCCGGGCTTAAAATGTCTTTTAAAAAGTCTGTCAGCCTGATGGAGTCGCCTGACAGCGTTACATTAAGACCTTCAACCCATTCATCATTGTAGTAGACATTTATGCCATAGCGCTTGCTGAGGTCAGACACAAAATCACTGAAGCTTACATTATTATAAGTGCCCGAAATGAAGGGATCCTGGTACCGGTCCTGCGGTTGCTGGTGTACGGGTCCGGCAGTGGAGGTACTGTCGCCAGGATCTATAAGACTCCTGTCCTGTTGTATAGGGTATGCCCCATACAGGGGTATAAGCAGGAGGAATGCTATGCTGAGATATTTAATCATAAGCAGGGTCCAGTAAGGTGTTAAGGTAATCGAGCAGCATTATGCGGTCACCGGTTCTTTTCCCGCTTGTATTAAGGTAATTCCTGTTACTGTATTTCCTTAGCAGTTTTTTCTTATCCGGGAATAATTTATACAGAGTTCTTTTGTTCCTGAAAGGAATAAGTTCGTCTTCATAGAGAAGATATTGTTTCAGTGATTCCCTGTATTCATAGTCAGATGATCCTGTCAGGCTGCTCAGATAAAGGGCTTTGCTTTTTGTTACAAGGTACAGCACCTGTCCTTTGCTCATTATCTCCGCAAGCAGTAAGTCATCTTGATGGTCTGTGCCTGGGAGGGGTATAAAATCCTTCCCGCCGATATTCATGTATAGTATCTTACCCGGGTTCAGGCCCACCTGGCGGAAGGCATTATCTGTTGAGATATATTCAATGATAACCCTGTTAATATTTATATCGTATTTTATTTTCAGTCCCGGGAAAGTGCCGTCAGCAGTTTCAATCACTCCATCCTTCCATTCATCGTTTAAATAATATGGATGTCCCTGTATTGAACCGCTTGCAGCTCCCTTATAGAGATGACCGCTTATCAGTCTCTGATCGTCACCGTATACCTTATCGAAGTATACAGATAACAGATCTGTGGTACTCTGCCTGTCCTGGACCTGCGCAACTGCAGTGTTCATGAACATTACAGTGAGGATAAGAAAGAATATGTTTCTAGGCGGCTTCCTTTTCATTATTTATTTTATTCCAGACTATACCCGGCTGTTGATTTTTAACCGGCCTAAGATAATCAAAAGTGATGCCACCAATTGTTAAAGTTCCTGAAAAATACAATGCTGTTAAGCACGTGCGAATATATTTATTTCAGCAGATAGAACAGATTTGCATAATTATTATATTTTTTTCTATTTTTGCAGCACCTTATAAGGTAACGATTGACCCGTGGTGTAACTGGCAACACGTCTGATTTTGGTTCAGAAGAGTCCAGGTTCGAGCCCTGGCGGGTCAACCAGGAACAACAAGAAAAGCCCTGATAAACAGCAATATCGGGGCTTTATTATTTTGTTAAGGTGTAATTATGCCACCACATAAAGGGAGTCATCTTTCTATTCTCGAAAAAACAGCCTATGTCAAACTCACTATTGACCAATACAATTGGCTGCAGCAGAGGAGCAACCGAGGTCAAATAATTTTTACCGGGCTCATGAGGCGAATTAAAGTGAGACGAATAATCCGAACAATAATTTTTAGGTGCTAAGCTTTTATTAGCACAACATGGCAGTTGTCCATTTTCTGCATATCTATATAAAACTGGCGGAAATCATTATACTTTGAAGATGGGTAACATCCCTTATTCATCGTTCTGCGCCGTACGTACAGTATTTGGTTTTCAATAATATCCAGTGTTACGGAATAACTTCCAAAAACAGTTACTGTTTCCATGCTCTGTGGAACGGATTCTATTACATAACCTTCCGGTATTTTGTAATAAACCGAGTCTATATCTGTAGAGGAGCTTCGGTACATGATATCTGTTCTCCTGTTACTGTTTCTCTCAGGAATGCTTTCACTGCCAATTCTTGTCAACAGGTTCATGGGAAGAAACCACCTGTCACCGGTAACAGACCCATAATTCTTAACATCCATCTTTAAAGTTGTGGTAATCTCTGGCACAACATCTGAGCCAGGATTTCTGGATATTGAAAAATCACTAATACTGGCATTCTCAATGGCAGTATTGTTGTAAACCCATTTCATTCTCTCCTCAACAGACCTGGTTAGAAGAGGCGCCACAATATCATATCTTAAGCCCCTGTAGGTACTCCTGATTTCCAGGTCAGAACCTGATTCATAATTAAGATCAACGATGGCCAGATGAGTTTTAACATTTTCATTCTTTGTATAGGTCCTTGATTTAACTAACTTACCTCCATCCGGGGTTACCAGCAGAACGTGCCTGTCATCGGTAGAATTACCTATATAACCGAAAGGCGTTACCTGTGAAGTGCATTCAAGCCAGATAGTATCGCTGTCAAGAGGAACACACAAAAATACATGGTTTGACTGATTACTGACAAAATCTGCCTGTATGTCGGGAATAGCCCTTCCTGCCTTTACACTGGTATAGAATGATGCTATGCCTGCCTCCTTTAGAAGAACCATTGTATAATTAGACAGTGCCTTACAATCTCCATAGCCATCGGTATCAACCTGCAGAGATGAAAAAGGTTGCCAGCCTCCTATACCTTCCTGGATACTTACATATCTGGTTCGTGATTGCATGTATTTGTATATCTTCTTCACCAGGTCCCTTTTACTGCTTGCGTCATCCATAATTTCTTTTACCTGTGCTTTCGTTATATCACTCAGCCCATCCCTTCCTTCAAGCAAGCTATATTGCCAGAGCCCAAGATTCTCCCATGTATCCATATTTCCGGCATATCCATCTATTGAAAAGTCTGACGGAGCTGTATACAACACACCCGTTGTTCTGTAGTAATAAGGGCTATAGTCCTCACTTTCATCTGCTCCAAGAGATTGAACCTCCCAGTAATAATTCAATTTATTTCCCTGCTCTCCTAGCTCTGATTCAATACCAAGGTTTGATTCCTTATACCTGAACCTGAAATCTTGTGGTGTAATAATCCTGAATGATGATTTTTGTACTGAAATATCATAACCTATGGAAGGCTGCCATGTCGGATAGGTAAACAAGCCTCTGTAGTTATTGACAAAACTAATTGAAATAGTATAGGGGTAAGAATTAACATTTGGAATAAATAACTTTTGCCTGTTATCCTCATATAAAGAGAAACTTGAAAAGGAACAGTAATCTTCAATCTCATTAGATTTCACCCTGCTCATAAGATTACCTTCTTTGTCGTACAATAATATTTGAATTTTTTCTATCGATCTGAATTTATCATACCACTCATTAAAAACGGCATAATTATCCCCGTTCTCATCCAGGATTGTAATAACATGCTTAACCTTTCTATAAGCTTTGCTAATAGATTCAATTTCAAAAATCTCCTCATGTTCCCTGATAACTGCAACTGCATCCTCCTTAAGTGATTCGGGGATCTCATTAACTGGATACATCTTCTTCCTGGGAGTAGCAAAGGATGTAATACAAGTTCCAAGCAAGAGGATTAATGCAATTTTTGTTTTTATCATTCGACGGGTTTTACAGATTTCTTCAGAACTACCATTTCTGAATGTTTTTGAACGATACTGTTAAATAGTTCCTTTAATTCTTTGTAATCGTCATGGAGAAAAAGGATATCATTAATATGTATCTCCGTTCGTAGTGTTACCACCCCATCACGTTCTTCCGTTAAATAAGAGAATACCAGCCTGTTGTCACCAAACTTATACGCTATATTTTCCGGCAACTCCTCAACCACATATCCATCTGGAATCTTCAGTGACAGGTAAAATGCATCATGGACCGGATTGCCAAAGTCAATTGGATACCTTCTTTCCTCTATTCTGAAATAGTTGCTTTCCATTCTTTCATAGAACATCGGGTTGAAATACATCATATCAGCTGATACATTAGTAAGCCCTGTCATTTTAACCTTATAAACCTCCTTGAGGGGTTTATATAAATCCTCAAGGTTGGTGATCCTATAATCTTCTATTTCCAGTCCCTCATAAGCATCTTCTAATGATTCTATATAGTCATCCTGGCTTTTTTTATCCTCAATATTTTTCCTGGTAATAGCTGCGGCATAATCCTTTTCAGTGGTTGCAATAGTGCCTGTAAAATCCCCTTCATGGTCCATTTCAAGACTCATTACGATTTTGGTGTCAGCACTTCTTTTTGGATTAAGGTTAACCCAGTCTGCTTTGTCCTTTTCAACAATTAATCCCTCCCCGTTAAGGCATCTTGCCGGCAGCATGTTTACAGTGCAGTAAGGATCGCTTGCATCCATCAGGTAAATCTCACCCTCATGTTTTACCATAGCTATTACGTAATTCAGTGATGAAAGCATTGGAAAGTGCTTAATTACAATTCCATTACTCCGGGTACTTAGTACAACAGGATAAGTTTCAAATCCTGCCTTTTTCAACATCAGAAGCAACATCAGGTTAATGTCTGCTACAGATCCACTTTGGTTGTTATATGCTTCACGCAGGCTCTCAGAATACTTGGAATAGAATCCATCCCACTTCATATGAGCCTTGATATATGCATATATTGCCATCATTCTCTCTTCAGGTGTGGTGTATAAATCATTTATCTCCCCCAAAGGTTTATTTAGGAATATTCCTAAATCAGGCAGCTTCCCCAACCTCTCATCGTCCATCAGCCTGTTGTTAATTGACTCCCATGTCTCGGTATGTTGCTCTGGTGGTTCATCTGGCCAGTTAACAAAGGCAAGTTCAAAATGAGTTTTGAGAATGTAATTATCACTGGTGGTAAGCATGGGTTCTTCGATAAATGCAGGCACATCTTTTCCAACCATCCTGTATATATTGGTTATGTAACGATCATGGTAAGTATTGTGTCTGTTTGGATTTCCCGATATCGCTTGCCGTGTATCCATGCGTGCTGTTGTAGTCCGGGTAACCGACCCCGTTCCATACTCATGTGTGGTAATATGTAAGGGATCGTAACCTGTTGATAGTCTCTTGTACTCAAAATATTCAGGGGCTTCCAAAACAAGCTCACTCCAATTAACCGGAATGGATCTCTGGAAGTACCATACCGGGAGGCTAAACAGGCGGTTTGAGCTTAAGGTGTATTCGAACTCAATTATTGAACCTTCCTTAACATCAGGTAAAGTAAATTTAACAGAATTCCAATACTTGTTGATTTCATCCCTGAATATTGCAGATCGTTTGTCCATGTTGCTTTTCACCACCTTTGTTCCCTCAAGGTTATAAGTTGTCGCCCTGAGCTTGATCACCTCTTCCTTTATATTCGCGGTTGAATATAATGCAAGCGACTGGTTTGCAAAGTCATAACCTTCCTTCGTAAATATTTTTATCCTGGTATGCCTTTTAAATATTATCTTAAATCCCAGGTCTTGATCATAAATAAAACTGATATCACCAAAATCGCCTATTACCATTGCCGAGACAGATGTGTCTCTTACATAAGCCTTCATTGCAAGATTATCCGGATCAATATCTCCGAATTCCATTTTAAACTCCTGGCCATTCACGGGAAAATTACTTATAAGTAGCATTGCGGCAAGTACAACACCAGGTCTAAATGTGGTAAGCTTCATAGGATAATCATATTTCAGGGCTTTTGCCCAGGGTTTAAATTTATAGGTTGGATTAAGTTGGATATCATACAAACATCGTTTGCAAAATATGGATTCCGGACGATACTTTCAAGAATTAAAAATATGTTTAATAAAATAGAGTTTTAATTACAAAGAATTCTCTCTGTTCTCGACCAGGTTAGTCTTACCAGCCTCATTGTATAGAATAAGTGCCTATTTTACTGCATTATATGTAACAGGCAGCACTGTCAAAACTTCTCTCAACCTTATATCGTTTGCAGCTGCACCGATCATTATTCTGAATTCACCGGGCTCAACTACGCGGTTCATGTTTTCATCAAGCATGCTTAATAATTCCGGGCTTATTATAAACTCGATCTCTTTTGTTTCTCCTTTTTCAAGGTGAATCCGCCGGAATCCTTTTAACTCAGTGACAGGATGTACCACTGAAGCTATCAAATCTTTAATGTACAGTTGAACAACCTCGTCTCCATCATAATCCCCGGTATTTGTTACCTTAAACCGTAGGGTAGCATTCTCTGCCGTAGTAATTTCACCTGGTTCAAGTACAGGTTCACTATACTCGAAAGATGAATAGCTCAGGCCATAGCCAAATGAAAATAATGGTTCGCCGCTAAGATTTAAATAGTCATCGCCCCTGCCCGTTGGCTTGTGATTATAATACAAGGGTAACTGTGCTTCATGTAGCGGAAAAGTTACCGGCAGCCGTCCGGCAGGATTATAATCACCGAACAATACGTCTGCCACCGCATTCCCTCCTTCATCACCGGGATACCAGACATCAACAATAGCAGGAACCCTGTTTATCCACCCGGTCATTGTTATGGCGCTTCCTCCTACCAGTACAACTACAACAGGTTTGCCTGCTGCAGCAATCTGGTTGATCATCTCTTCCTGGTGACCGGGCAGGGAAAGAAAGGCCCTGTCCTGGAACTCACCTTCATTTATTCCTGCCACAATAATAGCGACATCGCTTTCTCCGGCCAGCTTAACAGCTTCCATAATTTCATTTTTCCATTTATTGTCTGCACCTATATCCCAGATTAATTTGAACCAGACATTTCCCACGGTTTCATAGAACTCAACTTTTATATCATATTCTTTTCCCTTCTCGAATTTGTAAGCTGTTGTGAGCTGTTTAAATGTTTGTTTCTTCCAGTTATCAATAACAAGTTCCTTATTGATGTATAAGCGATAGCCGTCATCACCCTTTAAGCCGATATTAAAAACCCCTGTTTCCGGAGAGACAAGTTTTCCTGTCCATCTTGCAGAATACCAGTCATAATTAATTTTACCCGGCTCAGGCGAAAGCAGGGTCCACCTGAAATCAATTCTTGGGTCAACTCTTGTTACGACGGGATCTCCTTCAAGAGTAATATTGTTAAAATATTCACCTCTTAATCCTGACACCTTATTGTCTCCATCATAGGAGAAAAGATTTTCTGCAGGGACGACAACAAATTCTTCATATTTGCGACCACAACCAGCCGCATAGCTTATCTTACATTTTTGACCTACTTTGTTTTTTATACCGTCCAGGATATTTACAGTATTATTTCCCGGGCCCGAATATCCTCCCAGCCGTCCTTCAACAGCATCTTCACCAATGATGGCAATTGATTGGATATCCTTGCTAAGAGGCAGGGTTTCTTTTTCATTTTTTAGCAGTACGATTGATTCCAGGGCTGCTTTTTTCGCAATTTTCCTGTGTTCATCAGTACCATTCCATTTTTCAGCTTCCAC
>JAZBOI010000450.1:0-3978 GCA_036351095.1 Bacteroidales bacterium
ACAAAAAAGGACGATTATAGCCTAACAAAAAGTCCGTTTGCAGCCGGATAAGCTTTTAAGCACTTACAGCCTTTCCTTTATCCTGGCTAAAGGTTAATGTTATGAAGCGTGTATAAAATATTTATTTTACAAAGGCCTTTATCACCATGACCGGTCGTTTCGATTGGTTAATGAGTATATACTCCCCTGCTGCAGCAGGAACCACAAATGTCTCCGCATAATTAAAGCGCATCCTCAGTCCCCTGGCTGTTTCGATTATTATACTCTCTCCTTCGACAAGGTTCAGGACATGGCATTTGTTTTCAGTACTGACAAGTACCCTGCGGGTAAATCTGTACCTGTGAACGGAGTAAAGGTGTGTGGGGTGTGTTTCAAGGTTTTCCAGCACCCAGTCGTCGCCCTTTGCAATAATCCCGGGTTTGCATATCAATTCATCCCTGACCCTGTCTCCCTTCCTGTCAAAATACAGGTTCTCCATTGCCCTGCTGATATTCAGCGGACGCAGCTTCCCGTCCATGCCCGGACGCAACCAGTCATACATTTTAAAGGTAAAGATATATGGTGTTGAACTGATCTCAAGGACGAGATTGTTCCTGCCTGATCCATGCACCGTTCCGCAGGGTATGAGGAAAAGGTCGTGCTTTGACGAGGGGTGGGACTGGATATAATGATCAATATCAACGGCTTTCAGATCACTATAACTAATCTCAAGTTCATTACGGAACTGATCCGGGTCGATACTTTCCCTGAAACCCAGGTAAACAACGGCATCATCGCTGCAATCCATAATATAATAGGCTTCCTCCTGGGTGAAATTTTCTCCAAACTCTCTTTTGATATATTCTTTTCGGGGGTGGCACTGTATTGAAAGGTTTCCGCCATCAAAGGTGTCGAGGTAATCGAAGCGTATCGGGAACTCATCGCCATATACTTCATGGCACTCCCCCAGCACATTGCCTGATTCCTGCATCATCAGCAGGTCGAAAGAGAACTCAAGCATGACATTGCTGCTTTCAAGGATCAATCCATTTTCAGGACTTATAAGTTCAAATGACCAGGCATAATTAGGAACATCCCTGTTCAGTCCCCGAATATTTTCCTTAATCCATCTTCCGCCCCACGGACCGGGTTCGAACCAGGGACGTACCCTGAAAACATTATGTGAAATATCCTTCAGGACATGCCTCAGGTCATCTCCCCGTATAAAGCTTATCTCTCCCGGCCTCTGTCCGTCAATAAAAAGGTCTGTCACGGGCAGGATGTCTTTCAGGTGCTTCCTCTGGACAGGCCAGTCGACAAAATAATTCCTTTTATAATCGTAGCCGGGATTAACAGCCGGTGTACCAATATGAGTATTTAATCCGGCCCTCGACCTGAATTGCACTTCATTCCTGGGAAGGTCAATATAGATAAGAAAAGCGTGCCTGTCAACCAGTGAAGCCCCGGTACCGTAGATGATACGGTAAGTGTTTATGCCTTCTTCTCTTAACTTTTCAATTTTACTGCTGCTGAAGAAATCGCTCATCTCCATATTGGAGCGTTTGCCGAACAGTGGATCATCAGCGCCGGTAAATGCAGCTACCTGCCTTTCTATTTCACCCGGAGGCTTCAGCGCAATGTTAATGTCTGTAAACACTGGCAAAGGCCTCCCCATCTCCTGCATGCGTTTTTTAATTTCACCCGCGATATCATCAAAAAGAACCCCGGCAAAGCCATCGATAATAATAGTTCCCTTCCCGGGTATCATTTCTGCCAGGGCTGACAGGGAATGGAAAATCTTACCCTCGCCTATGGGATAGACAGGGTAAATATCATAATGATTATCTTCTTCCTGCTTCTTAAAAAGAGGCAGCAGGAACTGGGAGGTATTTCTTACATCTTTCATTTACTGTTTGGCAGCATGAAATCTCATGGCATAGATAGCTGCTGCCAGGAGATAGATCATACAGGCCAGCAGAACTGACATTCCGAAGAGGGTTGTACTTATGTCAGTAACCCATCCCATCAGCAGTGGTATGACTGCCCCCCCGGAAATAGCCATCATCATCAGTCCCGATATCTCATTCTTCCTGGTGGGATATTCTTCAACAGCTATTGAAAAAACAAGCGGGAATATGTTGGCAACAAACAGTCCGATTAAAAAGGTCAAAACCCAGGCGGCTGCCTCCGAGCGCAGAACCAGTATTGCCACGAAAGAAAGGATACCCAGTATGCTTGTCCAGATATTGAACCTGCGTGATGGAATTCTCGTGAGCAATATAGCCCCTCCGAAGGTACCGAGCATTCTGCCAAAAAAGTAAACACTTCTGCCTGACTCTGCTACTGTTTGTTCAAGCCCGAAGCTCTTAATGAAAAATTGCCCGGAATTGGAATTAAAGCCTACGTCAACACCAACAACCACGAAGATCGCCAGTACCATCAGTAAGACGAACTTATTGCCCAGCAGTTTGTAAGCTGATGCGAAAGATGCTTTTATTTCAGTTTCGCTTGATTCATCTATCTTCACCAGGCCAAGCCACAGGACTGTAATGATGGATACTATGCCGTAAACAAGGAAAAGGATCTTCCAGTCGCCAAGGCGTGCTGCAAAAACGGCCGCAAGAGGTGCTCCGAGCATTGAGCCTATTGCCTTGATAAACTGTGAAAAGCTCAGGAAACTTGACGCCCTGTTCCCGGGTACCACATCAACCAGCAGAGGGTTTGCTGAGACCTGCACTATGGTATTGCCTATACCCAGTAGGGCAAATCCTGTAAGTACCATGGCAAAGGAATAGAAGAAGAAGGGTACCAGTAATCCAAGGGCCGTAACAAGCATACCAATGTTAAGCATTAATCTCTTTCCCAGCCTTGATTGCAATACCCCCACAGGAACAGAAAGGAGGAAGAACCAGAGGAAGGCAGCAGAGGGTATGAGCTGTGCAACAGTTGCGCTCAGATCCATATCAGCGCTCACCCTGTCAACGCCAATGCCAACAAGGTCAACGAAACTCATTACAAAAAAGGACATCAGAACAGGTAGTACCCTGTAGAAATTTATTTTTGAACTCATCTTATTGATTTTTTCGTTTACATATACTGTAGTGATCCCCTGACGGAATTCCAGAATGATTCTTCAAGAAGGTGTGCGCTGCCCAGCAGGGCTGCATCTTCCTTCAGTTCAGAAATAAATGGCCTGGTATTGCAATTCCTGGCTTTCATTTCTTTCTCCATGGGCGGTCCAAAAAGATCATATGCCCGCGAAATGTTTCCGCCCATGACAAGTACCTCGGCGCCGAAACTGTTAAGGTAGGGTGAAAGAAATGCTCCCAGTGATACGCCAAATTCGATAAAGATATCAGCTATATCCGAATCAGATCTTGCAGCCTCAGCTATTTCCCTTACGCCATGGCTCTTCTTAGCAGTCAGATCTTCATACCTGCCCGTAAACCAGCGTGTACTGAAATAATCATCGGCAATGCCATCACGGAAACTGATGTGGTAAACACAGCCCAGGTCAGGAACCCGGTCGCCCCTTACAACAGGTACCCCGTCGGCAACAAAGGCTGATCCAAGTCCTGTTCCAAGCGTTATTGCCATCGACCTGCTGAAGCCGGCAGCCTTGCCTGCCCATGCCTCACCCACGGCAAAAGAAGAGGCATCATTCATAAACCTTACCGGCATGCCCGGTTTCAGCTTAAGAGATGCTCCTATGGCTTGCCCTATATTAACACCGTACAAATTTTCATATTTGGGTACTCCCCTGATAAGACATATCCCATTAACATAATCGAAAGGTCCGGGCATTGCAAAACCTATACCCCTGATATTGTCCTTTCCTGCCTTTTCAAATGTTTCAGACAGGGCCTCCGACCACCTGCTTATTATCTCATCTGCCTTACCCTTATTATCCACAGGTCGCTCTGCAAAAGTATCCTTTAAGATTTTTCTTTCGATAAGGTCAATGGCGGCACAGCTAATATGACTTCCGCCTATGTCAAC
>JAZBOI010000451.1:0-5258 GCA_036351095.1 Bacteroidales bacterium
GAATTGCTCCTGTTACCCTTACAGGGGACTTATTTGCAGGCTCTTCGGTTTTTCAACCAGGATTGACAAATACGGCGATAAAAGCCTCCTTACATGTAAAGAGATCAAGAAGATGGTCGATCATAATCATATAGCAAAACACCTGAGCTATGCTCCCTGCATAAGTGATTACTATATGAGGCTCTTTGCAATAGACCCTAACCTTACACTGCGACAGTTTCCGCTTAATGAATGTATCATTAAGGCCATCGAGATTGTCGGTCTCAACTACCACTTACGCAAAAAACCGGCATAAGGAAATGAAACATTAAAAAGGGAAGGATTAACATTTCACAATGAGTCTTTCCTGAGGTATTTCACACCTGTGGATATATTCCACACCGGATGGAATAATGTCACAATAATCACATAATCAGCACATTTTGCTTAAGTAATATAATGCTGACAAACAGCATTGTACAAGCCCTTAAGTCAAGATATTTTGTTTCTGGCATGCAATTTTCATATACGGTCTGTAAGTAATAAAACCTGAAAAATCAGGAACGAAAGAATATGAATTATTAACCGTAAAAACATTTATCATGATTTACAAAAACATAATAATCATACCGCTTGCCTTCCTGCTGGCTTTATCAACTGTATCAGCCCAGGACAGGCTTGAAGATATCCGAATTGAAGATGCAATAGAAGATGAGTATCGCTTTGACCACGCGATAGATGTGAATAAAATAGACGTTAATGTAATAGACGGAATTGCTGAACTCACAGGTTCTGTCAGCAACCTTAAAGCAAAGGAAAGGGCCACAAAGATTGCACGCCTGGTAAAAGGAGTAAGGTCTGTGTCCAACAGGATAGATGTTGACAGTCCTGCAAACCTGAGCGATAATAGCATAGAGGCAAATATTATACAGGCCCTGCTTAAGGATCCTGCCACAGATTCCTTCGAAATAGGTGTCACCGTCATTGATAACAATGTTACCCTCACAGGTACCGTTGAATCTTACCAGGAAAAGGAACTGTGCGCCAATGTGGCCAAGTCGGTCAGGGGCGTTGAAAACCTGGATAATAATATTGAAATAGACTTCGTTACCAGCAGGTCGGACAGCCAGATCAAGCATGAAGTTGAAGAAGCACTGAAGTGGAATGCCACTATTGACGATGGTCTTATTGATGTAAGTGTTGATGACGGGGAAGTTGAACTCAGCGGTGTGGTAGGGAGTGCCGCAGAAAAAAGTAACGCATTCTTTACCTCATGGGTTACCGGCGTAAAACTTGTTGACCATTCCGATCTTAAAGTTGAATGGTGGGCAACAGATGAAGAACTCAGGAAAAACAAGAATGTACCCAGGACCGATGAACAAATAAGAGAAGCTATTACTGATGCAATGGCATACGATCCAAGGGTTTATTCATTCAGGATTACACCTGAAGTAAATGACGGTCATGTTACACTGAGGGGTGTTGTAAACAATCTCAAATCTAAAAACTCAGCCGGTAAACTAGCTGAAAACACAACAGGTGTAACAGGTGTAAGCAACAGGATAAAGGTAAAATGGGCTGAAGTACTTCCTTCAGATTCAGAAATAAAAGACGATATAGAGGTCGGCCTCGCACAAAACTCGATAACCCAGCTCTGGGAAATTGATGTTGATGTAATAAATGGAATAGTAACCCTTACCGGTATGGTCGACAGTTACCTGGAAAAGAAAGAAGCCGGATGGGTTGCATCAGGTGTGAAAGGAGTTACTGAAGTAAATAACCTGATAAGCGTAAATTACCCCTTTAGCTACTACTGGTGGGGACATTATCCTTATTATGACCTTTATATTGACGGTCCCGACGAAGAGGATGCCGACCTGGTAAATTACCCCAATGATATCAATATCAAAAGTGATATTGAGCATGAGCTTATCTGGAGTAACTTTGTCGATGCTGAACAGGTGGATGTAATCGTTTCAAACGGACACGTTACACTCAAAGGAACAGTTGACAGCCGGAGAGAATACAGGGAAGCTGAAAGAAATGCCAGGGAAGTAGGGGTTAAATCAATAAATAATGAACTGGAGATTAAGAATTAATCATTTCCAGGAACTCCTTTTCATTAAGGATTTCAAGCTCATGCTCTTCTGCATCTTCTCTCTTCTGCCCGGGGTCTTTACCGACTACCACGTAGTCGGTATTGCTGCTAACACTGGAAGTTGCCCTTCCTCCCAGGGAAGTAATCCTGTTTTTCGCTTCCTCCCTGGTGAGGTTCTCCAGTTCGCCTGTCAGCACAAAAACCTTTCCTTCCAGCCTGGACGATTTCTTTTTCTTTTCATGGTGGACATCAATACCGCGGTCAATTAATTCATCAAGAATTTTATTATTGGTTTTATTATCAAAAAAATGATTGATAATTTCGGCAGTCTCAGGTCCTATATCACTAATTTTCACCAGCTCATCATAAGAGGCATCCCTGATTCCTTCCAGTGATCCAAATTTATCTGCAAGGATGTTGGCTGTACGTTTGCCCGTGTGCCTGATCCCCAGTGCATATATAAAATCTGCCAGGCTTACATCTTTTGATTCATTAATTGACTTCTGCAGCTTTTCCGCCGATTTATCTCCGAAGCCTTCAAGTTTCTCCAGGTCATCCTTATCAAGCCAATACAGACCGGAAACACTGTCAATAAGTTCTTTTTCAAGTAGTTGCTCAATAGTCTTTTCTCCCAGGTGCCTGATATCCATGCCTCCCTGTGATGCAAAATGTATCATTCTCCCCCTGAGCTGGGCCGGGCAGGACAATCCTGCCGGGCACAGGATATAAGCACCCTCTTTAACAGCCTCTGTTCCGCATGAAGGACAAGAGCCTGGCATCCTAAAAGGCTTTTCACGTTTTTTGCCTTTTGTTTTAATACGTTCGGCTATTTCAGGTATAACATCACCGGCCCGTATCACTTTCACTTTGTCTCCCTTCCTTATATCTTTTTTCTTTACCATGCCGGCATTATGCAGGGTGGCCCTGCTGACAGTGACTCCTCCCACATCAACCGGCTCAAGCAATGCCACCGGTGTCAGTATTCCTGTTCGTCCCACCTGCACAATAATATCCCTGATTGTTGATATTTCTTTTTTTGGCTCAAATTTCCAGGCGTAAGCCCATCGCGGGTTGTTCTGCCTCGTACCCATTTCTTCCCTCAGCTTCCTGTCATCAAGCTTTATCACCACACCGTCAATCTCAAACTTCAGGTCTTCCAGTTTGCCTGCTATTTCCTTATGATACTTCCTGATCTCATCAAAGCTGCCGGCTTTACTGTTCAGTTCACAGGTTTTCAGTCCCCATCCCGGAAAGTGCCGGAGCATATCATGGTGACTTTCAAAATTACCGTCATCACCGGCAAGTATTTCAAAGAAATAAATGTCGAGGCCGCTACCGGCTACTTTTTTTGAATCAAGCTGCCTCACTATTCCCGCGGCAGCATTCCGCGGGTTTGCAAAGGCTTCCTTCCCGTTTTCTATCCTTTCCCTGTTCAGGGCCTGGAATGCTTCTTTGCCAAGGAAAATTTCGCCCCTCAGGTGCAGTTTTGAAGGATAATCAGTATTCTGCCTTAGCCTCAGGGGAACGGCTTTTATTGTTTTTACGTTTTCTGTAATATCCTCACCTGTCTGACCATCACCCCTTGTTGCACCATAACTTAATTTTCCTTCTTCATATGCTATCTCTACTGATAGTCCGTCAAACTTTGGCTCGAGGACAAGCTCAGCTTTACCTTTACCTGCCTTTTCATCGACATTTTTGATGAAAGCTGACACATCCTTTTCTTCTGTGGATGAACTGAGGCTGAGCATAGGGGCAGCATGTCTTATCTTCCTGAGATGATCAAGCGGTGGCGCACCTGTCCTTTTTGTTGGTGACAGCTCGCTGTCAAAACGGGGGAAATGTTTTTCCAGCTCCTGCAGTCGATTAAATAATTCATCGTAGCTGCTATCAGATATTTGCGGATCATTATCGATATAATAACGGTGGTCATGATACTCGATGGCATCACGCAGCTGTTCAATTTCTTTTTTTGCGCTTTTTCCTTTTATCTTTTCGATATCCCGGAAATCGGGGAAAGGTGTTTTCTTATAAGGGTTTGAAGACATTGGTTTTGATTTTTTTATTTCCTCTCAAGTAATTTTTTCAACTCCTTCCACGGGCGGGTATTTAAAACATCATCCTTCCCCAGCCAGCCACGTCGAGCCTGGTTAACGCCATATTCCATATTCTTCAGTTCGTCTATGCTGTGTGCATCTGTTGAGATTGCAAGTTTAAGGTTCATCTCCTTAGCCATCCTGGCATTGTCATCGTTCAGGTCAAGGCGCTCGGGTGCAGCATTTATCTCCAGGTAACACCCACTGTCTACGGCCTCTTTCATCACTTTTTTAAGATCAAAGTCATATCCCTTTCTTTTTCCGATAATTCTTCCTGTAGGATGCGCAAGGATATTGAAATAAGGATTCTCCATAGCCTTTAGGATTCTCTTCGTTTGCTTTTTCTTCGACAGGTTCTGGTAATAATGAATAGCGCATACAACCAGGTCGAGCTCCTTAAGTATGTCATCAGACAGATCAAGTGATCCATCCTCAAGAATATCCACTTCTATGGCTTTCAGTATCTTTAGTTTTTTATTTTCACCGTTCAGCTTATCTATCTTTTCAATCTGCTCTGCCAGTTTTTTTTCATCCAGTCCACCGGCCATGCTAACCCTTTGTGAATGATCGCTTATAGCATAATACTCATAGTCCATCTCTTCCGCGGCCTTTACCATATCTTCCATTGAATAAATACCATCGGTATAATTCGTATGGGTCTGCAGATCACCTTTGATGTCTGACGGTTTTATCAGCCCGGGAAGATTATTTTTACGGGCTGCCTCTATTTCTCCTTTGTTCTCCCTTAATTCAGGTTCAACATAACGCAGATCAAGCTTCTTATATATCTCCTCTTCCGTTTTTGAGGCAATCAGCTTCTTACCTTTGTAGAGACCATATTCATTGACCTTCAAGTTTTTCTCCCGTGCAATCTTTCTCAGTTCTATATTATGAGCTTTTGACCCGGTAAAATAGATCATGGCGGCCCCGTAAGATTTCTTCTCAATAAGCCTCAGGTCAACGCGCATGCCTGACTTCAGGATAATCGAGGACTTAGTATCACCTTTCGACAGCACCCTGCTAACATCATCATAAGAAGTAAAGTGTTCAATAGCCTTTTTGGGTTTTTTACTCCTTGCAAGCAC
>JAZBOI010000452.1:0-2460 GCA_036351095.1 Bacteroidales bacterium
GTATATCTTCGCACGTAACTATGACTACCTGGTCTATCCTAATAATTATAACCACTATGTCAATTATTTCAGGAACACCTTCCAGCACGGTGGGATATCCATGCAGGAAATGTTGATACCCCTGGCTGTAATGGAACCAAAATAAAACATTTTATATTTGCAGGGTCTTTTAAGTTTACCAGGTAGTCATGCAGATCATTAAAAATAATACAGGTGGAAATTATCAAGGGTCTCGTAAGCTTATTACACAGATATGCAGATCATTATAAATAATACAGGTGAACTCGACAGGGCTGCAGGTGAGTTTTTAAACCATACCCGCGGCCGGAATATTTTTGCCTTTTACGGTTCCATGGGAGCCGGCAAAACAACCCTGATCAAAGCCATATGCCTTAAGCTCGGCGCTGTTGATACCGTTACCAGTCCCAGCTTCACCCTGGTGAATGAATATGCAACACGCTACAATGATCTTATATACCACTTTGATTTCTTCAGGATTAAAACAATAGAAGAAGTCTATGATTTTGGCTTTGAAGAATACATTGAATCAGGAAAAAGGTGTTTCATGGAGTGGCCTGAAAAAATCGAGCCCCTGCTACCGGAGGAAACAGTGAAGGTATATATTGGCATTAACCCCGATAACAGCCGCACTGTCGACATCCCTGGTTAACTGCACCGGTTCCCCGGCCTGCCAGTTGCCCTTACAGAACCCACAGACCGGGTCCTGATCACTATGCTTTGTGCCACTGCATCGCACCCCGGCCTGCCCCCGAACGGCCCCTCCGGTCTGCCAATTTAATATTGCCACGGATCAATTATTTTTTTACCTTTGGTTTCATTAACAAAGCCAGGTATATGCAGGAGAGACAAAAAAAGGAAAAATACATTTCCAGTTCGGCCCTTATGCCCCAGGAAGAACTGCTGGAAACAGGCCTGAAGAAGAAAAAAGTGAGCATAGGAATCCCACGTGAATCAGATAAGAATGAAAAACGTGTACCCCTGACTCCCGAGGCTGTCAATATACTGGTTGAAGCGGGCAACACCATCTATGTCCAGGAAGAAGCAGGATCGGGCGCCAACTACTCTGACAGGGACTACAGCGAGAACGGGGCACAGATAACAAAGACAGGAGATGAAGTATTTAACTGCGACCTTGTACTGAAGGTTGCTCCTTTCTCCCTTGAAGAAGTGAAGAAACTGGGTGACAGGACTACGGTGATGTCCTTCCTGAAAGTGCTCAAGCAGGACAGGCAAACACTCAGTACCATGATGCAGAAAAATATCACTGCCCTTGCTTTTGAAAGGATACGCGACTGGCATGATGAGCTGCCCGTGGTGGAATCGATGAGTGAGATCAGCGGTGTTACGGCCGTGCTTATCGCTTCTGAATACCTGAGCAATAAATACGGGGGCAAAGGTGTGATGCTGGGAGGCATATCGGGAGTGACCCCCACTGAGGTGATAATTATAGGCGCCGGCACGGCGGGGGAATATGCAGCAAGGGCAGCCCTGGGCCTTGGAGCAGAAGTAATGGTCTTTGACAATTCGGTGCACAGGCTCAGAAAATTCCAGTCGCTCCTCGGGCAGCGGCTGCAGACATCCGTTTACCACCCGCAGGTACTGCAAAAAGCCCTCAGGTCGGCCGACGTGCTGATAGGAGCAATACAGATAGAAGACCTGAGACCGTGGTACCATATTACTGAAGATATGGTCAAAAAGATGAAGAAAGGTTCCGTCCTGATCGACCTGAGTATCGACAGGGGCGGGTGCATAGAAACCATGGAGTGCCGCGATCTCAAGGATCCCGTTTATGAAAAGCACGGTGTCATTCACTTCGCAGCCTGGAACCTGCCGTCAAGGGTGGCCAGGACCGCATCCATAGCACTGAGCAATGTCTTTACACCCCTTATACAGGAACTGGCCGACCAGGGCGGACTGGATACCATGCTCAAGACCAACCCCGGTCTGACCCATGGTGTGTATATTTATAAAGGCATACTTACCAATGAGACACTGGGACAGAAATTCAACCTGCTGTCCAAGGATATTAACCTGCTGCTGGCAGCCTTCTGACCTTATTCATACACTAGGGAGGCCCTGCCGCCCGACACATCAAATCTTACAGGAGCACCCGTGACCAGGGCCCTGTTATCCTTTATATGACCGGCAGGAAAACCGAAAGCAAAGGGGTAGGCATAGCCGGCAATCCTTTCCGTTATTATCTCATTGACATCGCAGGCATACTTCACATCTGACTCCTTCATCCCCGACAGACCACCTATTATCAGGCCCCGGAGCTTTGCCAGGACACCTGAAAGAGCCAGCCCGTTTATCATCCTGTCAAGTGAATAAAGATATTCTCCCCTCTCCTCCAGGAAAAGTATCTTTCCCTCCAGGTAGTCCCTTATCCCGGTACCCATTAAATTGCTGACAAGGGAAAGGTTACCCCCCACAAGAATA
>JAZBOI010000453.1:0-4489 GCA_036351095.1 Bacteroidales bacterium
ATTAATACCTATGAAACGACCTTTAGTAGTACTAATGTTACTCTTCCTTGGAATGCAGATAACACTTGCTCAGGGAAGGGTTGTAACCGGAAAGGTTACAAGTTCTGAGGATGGTACTGCCATCCCGGGTGTAACCATTTCGATTATTGGAACATCGAGAGGTGTGACAACTGACCTAGATGGGAATTATGAAATCTCAGTACCGGGTGACCAATCTGTTCTGAGATTCTCATTTGTAGGATATAAGAGTCAGGAGATAACTGTCGGTCAGTCTTCGACCATAAATGTAGTTCTGGAACCAGACCTCTTTGGCCTGGAAGAAGTGGTAGTTATTGGCTATGGCACTTCTTCTAAAGAATCTTTAACCGGAGCGGTAGAAGTTGTGGGGTCAGAAAGGTTGGAAATGCTTCCCGCCGCCTCCCTGGAAAATGCTTTGCAGGGTGGAGTAACAGGCCTGCTGATGAGCTCCGGTGATGGCCAGCCGGGTGCAGGCAGTCAGATAAATATCAGGGGCATAGGATCAATAAATGCATCCAGTGAGCCATTATATGTGATTGATGGGATTCCTGTTCAACAACAGGATATATCACCAACCGATTTCTCCAACGGAGGCCAGAGCTCAAGTATTATGTCAACGCTTAACCCCAATGATATTGAAAGTATTTCTGTTTTGAAAGATGCTTCAGCCACTGCGATATACGGGTCTCGTGGTGCCAATGGTGTAATTATCATAACAACCAAGAGTGGAGGTAAAGGAGATGCAAAGATTAATTTCAGTGGGCAGGTTGGGGTATCTGACCAGGCTTACAATAATCTGAGAGATGGCCTTAACGCAGCTCAGTACAAAGAATTGTTTATTGAAGGATATGTCAACAGGGGGGAAGATGTGGAGACAGCAACTACAAGATTCTATGACTGGTTTCCAGGAGCTGATACTATCGATACAGACTGGATAGACCTGGTTTACAATCCTGGTATGACCCAGCAATACAACCTTGATGCCAGCGGAGGAAATGATAAAATTTTATACTTCGTTTCGGCCGGGTATTATAACCAGGAGGGTGTGGTTATTGGTACCAGTTTTGAACGCTTCTCAACCCGCCTCAACCTCAGTGCAGATTTAACTGACAGGTTAAAAATTACCAATAACATTACTTTTGGAAATACATCTGCCAATGGCTCAGAAGACAGGACGGCATGGAATAACCCGATGCACAACGGGTTTATGTGTCCGCCCGTTGTTCCCTTATATAATGAAGATGGTTTATACTATGGAGATCATCTGATAGTAGGAATGGATGGGAACAACCCAGTTGGTAATCAATTTGATGATGAAAGATGGCAGAAGCAAAACCGCCTGATAGACAATTTTACGGCAAGCTATAAGATAATGGATTTCCTGACTTTTAAAACTGCATGGAGTTTTGATATGATCAATGTTAGGGAATTTCAGTACCTGAACACCAGGTATGGCGGAGCGCGACTTGTTGGAGGTAGCGGAGAAGAAGGCACAACTTATAGTTTTAACTGGATTGGCACACAGACAATGAATTATAACAAAACATTTGCTGAGAATCATTCCATTGATGCACTTCTTGGATTTGAAGCTCAGAAATACGATGCCCGGTCAGTCAGGGCATATGCAGAAGGCTACCCCAATCCTACCCTGAGGACCCTGGCTAATGCCGCAAATCCTATGGCTGCAACAAGTTCCGGGTCTCAATATAGTTTTATGTCAATGTTCTCAAGGTTCTCTTACAATTATAGTGGCAAATACTATATTACGGCAAGCTTTCGCCGTGATGGATCATCCCGTTTTGGAGAAGACTCCAGGTGGGGTAATTTCTGGTCACTTGGTGGATCATGGCGTGTTACCCAGGAGGATTTCATGGAAAGTTTAACCTGGCTGGATAATTTGAAACTAAGGGTTTCCTATGGAATCACGGGTAATGCAAGTATCGGTAACTTCGATGCGATTGCGTTGTATGGTTTCGGTTACGATTACGATCAGACCCCGGGTTCAGCCCCTTCAAATGTTGGTAACCCATTGCTTACATGGGAAGGTCAGAGTACGCTCGATATAGGAATGGATTTTAGTGTATTTGACAGGCTCAGCGCAACAGTAACCTATTTTCACAGGAAGAATACAGACCTGCTGTTGAACCGTCCCTTATCATCCACTACCGGCTTCTCTGACAATACGCAGAATGTTGGAGATATGTTAAACAAAGGACTTGAACTTGAAACAAATTTTAAGCTTATAAATTCTTCCGCTCTTAAATGGGACCTTGGATTTAATATTACCTGGCTGAAGAATGAGGTAACCAGACTCGACGAACCTATTGCAAATGGTACATTCCTGCACACAGAAGGGCATGATTTTTATGAGTTCTGGCTCTACCAGTGGGCCGGGGTGAATCCCATGACAGGAGCTGCAATGTGGTATGTAGATGAAACCATGACAACCACAACAGAAAATCTCAGGGGTGAGGCTAATAAGGTATTCACTGGTAAATCCGCAACACCAAGTTCTTTTGGAGGTTTAAATACCAATATTAGTTACAAGGGATTTACACTGAGTGCCCAGGTAGCTTTTGTCTGGGACAAGTATATCTGGGATAACCAGGCCGGTGGTATTGAAAGCGATGGTGCCCGTTCCCCCAGGAGCACCACCCTTTATCAGTATGAGAACCGCTGGACAACACCCGGTGAAGAGTCCCTGCTGCCAATATTTGTCTGGGGAAACACAAGCAGGAGTAATGAAAAGAGGCAGACACGTTACTTATATGATGCAACATATGTCCGCTTAAGGGATATAACTCTCACATACAATTTTAATAGCTCAGTTACAGAAAGATTGAAAATGTCGTCACTGGCTGTTTTTGTAAAAGCAAATAATTATCTGACCTGGGTCAGGGACAGGGATAAACTGCAAATAGATCCTGAAGCAGGTTTAAATGGCGTTGTGAATGGTATTGTGCCGAAAACCAAGACCCTGTCCTTTGGTGTAAATGTGGGATTCTAATATACCAGCTTGACAATTTTAAAATATTGAATTATGAAAAAAAATATTAATAAAATATCAGGGAGATTTCTTCTGATAATTACAATAATCGTGGCTTCTACTCTGTCGTGTTCAAAGGGTTTTCTGGAGCTGGAACCTCAACAGGCTGTTTCAATGAATCAGGCCCTCGTTACTGCTGCTGATTTTAGAGCTGCTATTACAGGTTGTTACGATGGACTTCAGAGTGGTTCATCATATGGTAAATTTTTTATACTTGTTCCTGATGTCATGAGTGATGATCTTAAAGGTAATGCGGTGGTAAACCGCGCTGCTGACTGGCATTCCTATGCAGGGTCAGCGTCCGACAGGAGTAACCTTGCCCAGAGTATATGGGAAAATTACTACAGGATCATCGACCGGGCTAACCGGATTCTGGAAGCTGACACGGATCTGGATATAGATGACATAAAAGGTCAGGCATACGCTTTCAGGGCCCTTGCACTTTTTGACCTGGTACGTATATACGGGCAACATTATACCTATACTGCAGACGCATCGCATATGGGAGTGCCTATTGTAACAGAAGTTGACCCATTTCAAAAACCCGCACGAAATTCAGTGAAAGAGGTATATGACCAGATAATAGATGATTTTACTACTTCTCTAGGATTAATTAATGACAACAAAAATTCATTCTATTTCTCACAGAACGTGGTAAAGGCACTTCTTTCGAGAGTCTATCTTTACAAAGAGGACTGGGCTAATGCAGTTGCAATGGCTAACGATGTTATTGGCAGTGGTGATTATTTACTGGTCCCAAATGCTAATTATCCGACGATTTTTTCAACTGATCATAGCTCAGAAGCAATTTTCGAGATTGACATGAACCCTGTGGATAATCGTGGATCAGGTTCACTTGCCGGCAATTATCTGGCCAGTGGTTACAATGAGTACCTTCCTACCCTGGATTTATATGATACTATTCCTGACGGGGATGTCCGAAAGGAAACAATGTTCCTCGAGGATTTATCAATCGGTGGAGGTGATTTCGGCACACTGAGAGTATATAAATATACCAATGAACTGGGATATGATAACAGCCCGGTAATAAGGCTTTCAGAAGTCTATCTGACACGTGCGGAAGCTAATTACCATATTGGTACTCCGGCTGCAATAACAGCAGCCCAGGACGATGTAACATTAATTCGTCAGAGAGGCCTTCCGTCTGCTCCTGCTGTTACAGAAACAGGAACAGATCTTCTCAATGAGATACTGCGAGAAAGGAGAATTGAATTGTGTTTCGAAGGGCACAGGCTGTGGGATCTCACAAGGAATAAGATGGGAGTCTACAGGAGAGATCATACTTCTGGAGTAAGTGAAGTTCCCTATCCCGACGACAGGTTTGTTCTTGCAATAGGTCTGCAGGAAACCGAGGTTAATGATAATATTATTCAGAATCCGGGTTATTAGTTTTTTATAGGTTTA
>JAZBOI010000454.1:0-2305 GCA_036351095.1 Bacteroidales bacterium
CAGGCAATGAAAAAAGCGGGGATCGAATACACTATATATATGTATGAAGGAGCATCTCATGCCTTCAATAATGATTCAAACCCGGAAAGGTACCACGAAGAAGCTGCAAAACTGGCCAGGGAAAGGACAATTAAATTCTTCAGGGAAAAACTGGGGTGATCCAGGGATTCCTGTTCATAGCTTGCTGGCGATCATGCTGATCACGGCCGGTTCGTTCTAAATCATGCCTGGCAGGACCTCTTCAACTGAAACACTGCCAGTAGCCTTAAAGCAAAGCTGACAGTGCCTCTTGAATTGTAAGCGCCCGGCAATATTAAGGCAAAGCTGACCAGACCGATTCTACTGTACCGGCAAAGGATCGTATGTGGTTGAATATCATCTTATAACCGGGGCAAAGGTAATTCAGACCGGGCTCACCGGAAGGTGTCTTCTGAAACCTGTTCTTCGGGCATCCACCGTTGCACATGTCCCGAACATTGCAATCCAGGCAATAAGCAGGCAGGGAATTGAGCTTATTGTCTCCAAACTCCCTCTGCTGACAGCTGTCAAGCATCTCAGAGAGTGTCTTTTCCCTGACATTTCCCAGCAGGTGCCCACTATCAACGAAATGATCACAGGAGTACACATCACCCTTAAGCTCCAGAACGGGCACCCCTCCACATGTCTTTTTAAAAATGCATAGCGTGTGGTCCTGCCTGAAAGCAGTGCGAAGAGCCTCTTCAAAAATCTGGATCTTTATCCGGCCAATATCATTTGACTTCCACAGGTCAAAAACCGTACAGAGGAAAGCACCGAAATCTTCAGGGGGTACCGTGTATCCAGACAGGCTCCCGTCATCTTCCCTTTCAACAACAGGGATGAAGGTAATATACCCGGCTCCCAGGGCCCTGAAGAATTCGTAAACCTGTACAGGGTACATCACATTATCAGCATTCAGGGTACAGAGAATCTCGGTCCTGATACTATAATCCCCCAGTAGCAGGTAGGCTTCCTTTACCTCGCTGAAAGTAGGCTCGCCATTTACCTTCCTGCGGTAAATATCATGCAGAAAAGATGGCCCGTCCATACTTAAGCCTATAAGAAAATGATTGTCAGCAAAAAAGCGGCACCAGTCATCATTAATAAGCAGGCCGTTTGTCTGTATGCCATTTAGTAAATGCTTACCTGAAGGCAAGTACTTTTTCTGCAGTTCCCTGATCTTCCTGAAATAATCCAGACCTGCCAGTAAGGGCTCTCCCCCGTGCCATGAGAATTGAATAATATTACCCGGGGTAGCCTCAATATGCTGCCTGATATATTCCTCAAGGATATCCCCGGGGATAAAAGCTTTACCTTTTTCCCCCTGCAAAGTCATCTTGTCAGTATAGTAACAGTAAGTGCATGACATATTGCACCTTGCACCTACCGGTTTCACAAATACCTGGAATTCACGGTCTGCTGCTTTCATATACCCAAGATAAGATGCTTTATCGAAACATAAAAATTAAGTTCCCGCTCTGCATTTTATCATTGGCCCTGTATTTGTATAACATAAGGGAAAATAATGTTAAACAACTTATTTTTAATATATTCGGCTCACTTTAAAGCCAGCAGTTATTATGAAGAAAAAGTATGCTTATTTGATAATGGCTTTCGCACTGCTCCTTGTTTCTCCCGTAATTAAAGCACAGGAAAAGCCTGCAGCAGACAGCCTCAGGCTGAATGCTGTAAAAATATTTCTCGATTGCCATCGTTGTGATATGGACTATATAAGGAGATATATCCCCTATGTCAACTATGTAAGGGATGTGAAGGAAGCACAGGTTTATGTGCTGAGGACAACACAGTCGACCGGCAGCGGGGGAACCGAATACACCTTCACCTTCCTTGGACAAAAAGAATATGAAGGAATGAACGATACGCTCGTTTATCACAGTAACCCGGATGAAACAAGTGACCATAGAAGGGAAGGTACCACGAAGATGCTGAGTATGGGTCTTATGAGATATGTTGCACGAACCCCCCTGTTCGAGGAAATTGAGATTAATCACCTGGGTGTTTCCGAGGAAACAGAAGTGATCGATAGGTGGGATAACTGGGTCTTCCAGTTTGAATTTGACCCTGAGTTCGAACTGGAAGAATCACTCAAATCAATTAACTGGGATAATTCTGTTGAAGCCACCCGTATAACACATGCAATGAAGTATGAACTCAGGGCCGATATGAGGTTCAGGGAAACTAAATATACCTATGAGGACACAACCTATATCCGTGACAGGAATTCATGGTCAATAGATAACCTGCTTGTTGGCAGTATCTCCGATCA
>JAZBOI010000455.1:0-2244 GCA_036351095.1 Bacteroidales bacterium
CGATTCGGCGTGCAGCAGTGTTATTTCGCCGGTTTCAAGTATTCCGTCTTCAATCCTGATTGTACCATTATAGCGTTCAAGCTTGGGAAGGCTTTCCTTTTTGCTGAGGTGGTCACTTAAAACTTTTATGCCTTCTTCTGTTTTATCTGTGTATTCACCGACAACAAATTCCATATCGGCCTCCTGGAACTGGTTAACATGTTTTTTGTCCCATGTACCCGATGAAAGAAGGACCAGGCCTGTGAGAGTACATATACAGATTGTATCTATGAAAGGTTCCAGGATTGCCACCATGCCTTCGGATACAGGTTCAGGAGCCCTGGCAGCAGAGTGTGCAATAGGAGCCGAACCCTGCCCGGCCTCATTGCTGAACAGTCCCCTGTTCACTCCACGATTTATTGTCCACGAAAGAGATGCGCCAAGGAAACCGCCGGTGGCCGCAGTGCCTGTGAAAGCATCACCAAATATAGCTATGAATGAAGGTATTATCTGGTCGTAGTTCTTTAGAATGACTGCAAGTGCACCAATAAGATAAATCAGGGCCATGGCCGGCACCAGGGTGGATGTTACTTTAGCTATTCTCTTTATACCACCTATGATTACCAGTCCGAGCAGTATTGAAAGTATAAATCCTGTAATTATGTGGTTAATACCAAAAGTGGAAAATATTGAATTTGATATACTGTTTATCTGTGGCAAACTGCCGGTCCCGAAAGAACTGAGGACTGTTGCAACAGCAAAAAATCCGCCCATGACAGCACCGATCTTCAATATTTTACCATTCTTTAGCTTAAGGTTAAGCTTTTTTTTCATATAATACATCGGACCGCCGGAGACAGTGCCGTCGGGAAGAATATCACGATTCTTGTGTGATATGGAAACCTCAACAAACTTTGTACACATACCTATCAGGGCAGTTACCAGCATCCAGAACAGGGCTGCAGGCCCGCCCAGGTGAATGGCAAGTGCCACACCGGCAATATTACCCGTTCCAACCGTGCCTGAAAGGGCTGTTGTCAATGCCTGGAAATGACTGGTGTCGCCTACATCCTTACTGTGGTCGTATTTTCCTTTAACAATACGGATGGCATGTTTAAAATACCTTATCTGCGGGAAGCCAAGGTAAAAGGTGAAGAAAATACCCGTTCCCAGAAGTAGAAAAACAAACCAGGGATGACCTCCGATATACCCGTCAAGTCCTATTAGAAAATCGTTTATAGCCTGCATTGGAATGGATTTGGTTTTATAATTCCAACAAATGTAATAATTATTGGCAAAGATGAAAGTGAAGAAATTATGCTGCATAATATGGTTCACGAGCCTGAAGAGAAAGGTGGGGAAAAGTTAAGGACTTATTAATGAGTATTTAATAATTTTATGGATTCAGCTGCGGGCATAAAAAATGACCGTCTTTTGCAGGACGGTCATTGATATCTTTAATCTGTGCTAATAAAATAATCTGCGTTTAAGTGAAGATTATATGTGATCCTTCTCCTCCTGCCCGTTCGTAGAATTCGCCAACAGTTAATATTCCTGATACATGATCGGTAAGATCTTCCTTTTTCAGCTTGAACATATCCATGGCAAGCTTACAGGCATACACTTTTCCACCTCCTGCTGTATAGAGATCCAAAAATTCATCTATTGGGGGTACATCGAGATCATCCATCTGCTTACGCATCATGCCTGATACCATGGCTTCAACTCCCGGTATCACACCCAACAGGGTAGGCATACGTGACCCAAGTCCGGGCAGCCGCATCCCGGGATTGCCAACAACGGCAGTGTGGGGCTTTTTCATCCATTTTTTCACAATGCCTTCAAGTCCGAAAAAGGTAAAAAACAGATTGGCTTCGATACCCTCCATGACTGCACCGTTACCCATGACAAGAGCTGCGTAAATATCTTCAATATTACCTTTGGCACAGATGATATTCACTTTTTTTACTGGATTGTTGTTATCACTCATAATTATTTATTTACATATTAAACACAACTTGCCGGTTTTGGAATACCTGCAATTCTGGTAGCCTTCTTAAGAGGCGCGCCGGGGAAGAGCTGGTAAAAGGTTTTGACATCAACCACCCCTGATTTATTTATTCCTCTAATTGAAAGAGCTTCACCTGCTTCATTCTTCTTTCTTAGCATTTCAAGCACTTCAAAATGCTGATCAGTAAGCTCAATACCTTCTTCTTTTGCTATTTCAACTGCAATCTCTTTTGACCATTGGCCCGGATCAGTGAA
>JAZBOI010000456.1:0-3072 GCA_036351095.1 Bacteroidales bacterium
GTGGAATGGCAGCATGTATATGTCCGGGCGGTCGGCTATCCCTACGTACTGTAGTGTAATACCCTGGACATTGTAGTATAAACCTGCCTCAAAGCCATTCCAGAAGCCTTTCTCACCCCCGTTATAGGATGCTCCCGCGTTTATTATATAGGGTGCCTGCCCTGCCATAACGCGATCATTTTCAATAGTCTGGCCTGTGCGTGCATTTTCAATTTTTGAGAGGTATTCAGTCATACTGAGCTCAATACTGGATTTAGTGACAGAAACATTCGATTGGACGCTGAAATTTTCCAGGGCATCGGCGAGAGACCCCAGCTTATGACGTATTTCAAATTCAACTCCAAATACTCTTCCATTGCCTACATTCCTTGGCTGGAATGTCCCTGTCTGGGTTGCATACTGCACTATCTCAATAGGATCAATGAATTTCTTATAGAAACCACTCAGTGATATCATTTCACCTACACCGTGGTAAAGTTCCCACCTTACGTCATAATTATGAATATAGCTGCTGCGCAGATCTCCACTCCAGTAGTGAATTCCTGAAACTTCATCTACATCCCTGAACATTCCTCCGATAAATGTTCGTCCACTTATGGGATCGGCAATCTCGGCATATGACATTTCCTTGAAGGAAGGACGGGCTGTTGTTCTTGCATAGGCAAAGCGTATATTCTGTCTCTCAGTTAGTGTATATACAAGATTAACTGATGGGAAAAAGTCCAGATCGTCAATAACCATATCATTGTCAAGTACATTTACCCCCAACTGGTCCTGCCCTGTATAGTACTGGGTAAACTTTTCAGCCCTTAATCCGATAATAGCCCTGAAATTATTGAAAGGACTGAATTCGGTTGATACATAGGCAGCTATGTTATTAACTGAAGAATTGAACTTGTTTGGATTATCGGGCACAAAGTGTGCTTCATAGGTTGTCCCCCTGGTTATTTCCGTTCCATTTAGAGGCCAAAGGTTTTCAGGTCTGAAAAGCTCATCAGGATCACCTGTAAGAGGAACATTCCTGATATTAAGCGCGAATTTATTAACAACAAAATCACGTTCCTTGTAGGTATATGCCCCCCCGAATTTAAGCCTGGCTTTCTCTCCCATGAACTGGAATCCCTTTGTAATATGCAGTACTCCTGAGAGGCTTTTCTCCGACAGGTTCCTCCATATCCTCTCGGGAAATCCTACTTCAGTGTTAATGCTGAAGTTGTTATTCTCATTCAGATACCTGACAAACCTTGCATCAGGGTCGCTGATGGTTGACAGTGTCGGTGAGATTTTCCAGACCACATCCAGGTTTGACCCTGCAAAAGTATGTTTACCATCAAGCAATATATTTGTAAGAGACCGCTGGTTGTATTCAAGGTTATGCTGGTAGGCTGTAAAGTTGGAGCCCTGGTCTGATCCTTCATAATCAAATACCCCGGCTTTAGAAACACCATTCTGCATATGTATAAGGTTTACCCGGTATTTTGACTTAAGTGTTTTTATGGCAAAACCGGTAATACCTGACAACATAACGCTGCTTGAACCATAATTGCCTATCTGGAACTCACGCACCTCCATATCTGTTATATCAGGATCAGATGAAAGTCCGTAGCGACCGTATTCAGCATTTTCGTAAAATTCTGTAGAGCTCTTATATGAGAATCCAAAATCATAGCCTATTGTAACTTTCTTTAAGACACGCTGATTGCCTATTGTAGCCCCGAAATTATAATCCGTGAAACTTCTCTGCTTCATTGCAGCCATATTCGGATTGAAACTTTCGAGAATCTCCCTGAATCTCGGTCCGGCCTCTTCATAAGGATCGGACAGGACGTTTACAAAGAAAGGGATGTTCTCTACGGCAGGTATATCACGACTGCCATCATCAAAGCCCAGGAAATCTGTTTTACCTCCCGGGTAAGTAAGATAATTGTTTTTGAAATGATAATCAGGATTATAAGCGGTGCCCAGGAAGATATTGCCTGTTTTATTTTCAGGGAAGTCTTTTGTTGAGATATCAACTACTCCGCCAGTAAAATCGGCGGGCATATCGGCACTGAATGATTTATATACCATTATATTGTCGATAATACTGGTGGGAAAGATATCAAGCTGCATAGTATTCCTGTCGGGATCAAGACCAGGAATATCCACTCCGTTAAGAATGGTTTTTGTATACCTGTCTCCAAGTCCGCGGACATAGACATATTTCCCGCCTTCAACGGATACACCAGTTACTCTCTTCATTGAAGAGGCTGCATCCGAATCACCCATTTTCCTGAAATTAACTGCTGAAATACCATCCATGACTGATGCAGATTGCATCTTGAGGGTCATGAGTGCATTTTCGGTATTCCTGCTCATCCTGGCTGTAACAGTAACTTCGTCAAGGTTTACTGTTGAGGGACTTAAAGCAAGGTTGTCCAGGAGTGTTACCTCCCCTTCCTTAACGATGACGTTATTAATCGTTAACGGTTCATAGCCAACAAAAGACAGTTTCAGCCTATATGTTCCCGGGGGCATTTCCAGGTTGAATTTCCCGTCAAGGTCAGAGAAAGTGCCTGTGCTTTTTTCTTCAATAGCCACGGTTACCATGATCATTGCTTCGCCGTTGGAAACATCGGAAACAGAACCCCTTATAATGCCGGCCTTCTGGGCATGCAGACCTGTAAATAGTGTGAGGAAGATAAATGTAACGATTAATTTGTGTGAGTTCATTTACTGTATTGTTTATTTGTTTTTAATACGTCAAAACTCACAGCCATTAAGCTGTGAGCCCTGACATTATCTTATAAAAATGATCTAAAAATCACTCAATGCTCCTGATGTAGCAGCCCACGACCAACCTTCAAATACCGATGCATCAGCACCAACTGTATTGGCTCCCGCGGCAACTGCCGTTGCGTGCGCATCCGTGCCTGCTGTAAAGACAGTGGATAATGCAACACCATCTGCCAGTGTTATCTCAAGATTATTGAAAACAAGTACTCCATCTGCGAAATTGTCAGTGGTTTCGGTACCGCTGAGTGATAAATCACCCCTGCCACTGCTGAGATCAGGATCGCCAAAACCAAAGAA
>JAZBOI010000457.1:0-12072 GCA_036351095.1 Bacteroidales bacterium
CCACAAATGCTTTAACATAGTACAAACATCCGGTGAATGTTTGAGACAGACAGTGTGAAGGCCCGGTGCCGTTACGGTGCTGACGCCCCGCAACTGATTTTATGTTAACCAGCAGAGATGGACAGAATTTGCTATGTAATTGCCTATAATTAATATTATGTTAAATAGAATGTTTTTATATATAGCCCTTGCATATAAACCCTGTATCCCCTTCTTCTGTCTGCAATAAAAATTGTATGCTTCTCATTTTCGCTAATGAAAATATTCGGAGTTGAAATACCGGGTAAATATCCACGGGATTGAACGCTCATGCATAAGTCCTTCTGACCGTCGTGGAAAAAAAAAGAGGTGCATTGAATGCACCCCTCCATATCTTTATAACCTTACTGACCTGGCTAGTTGCCTCCCTCCAACTCTTCAATCTTGGCCACTACTTCTTCATATTTATCGGTCATCTGCAGACGATAATAGAGCTCCTTCAGGCTTGTAAGTGTGTCCATGTCTTCCGGATTAAGCTCCCTGGCACGTTCCATATACGGCAGTGCTTTGGAAAAAACATTATTTGCCTCTTCAAGGGCCTTTGAATATTCTTCTGGATCCATAATTTCATTGGCTTCCTGTAACACATTTGCACCCATATTGTAATAACATACACCTGCATTATACTGGCTGTTGAAATAATCTTCCTCTATTTCAATAGATTTAAGCAAATGTTTCAGTGCTTCTTCATAGTCTTCGGATTGCATATACATTACACCCTTGGCATAATGAAGGTTATAATTTTCAGGTGCAGACTCCAGTGCCAGATCCAGATAATCCAGTGCATCCTGCCTCTTATCATTGTCAATGAAAAACTGGATCATGGTTAAAAGCACCTGCTCATCCTTAGGAAAAGCTTCAAAGGCTTTCCTGAGTGCCATTTCTGCGCCTTCCAGGTCGTCGTCCTCCATATATGCCTGGTACTTAAGCAGGTATGGCGTGGTCTCTCCATATTCAAGCTCTATTGACTGATCAAGGTATCTCTGTGCCTTTTCATAGTCCTTCGCATTGTAAGCAGCCAGGGCTGTGTTAAAGACAACCACCGTATCTACTGAACCCATATATATGTCACTCCCCTGGATTTCCAGAAGTTTCTCAAAAGCAAGCGTTGACTTGTCATAGTTTCCATCATCAAATTCCATTGCAGCCCAGCTAAGGAAATCATTGGCAAGTGCCGGTAGCTGGATGATTACCATCTTTTCCATGCTGCCCTTATCATCCATATCTATGGATTTAACATAATTGTCATAGGCAAAAACTAACTGATCATCATATTCGTTCATCAGGCTCTTATTTTCAGTCTGATACCCTTTTTCCCACATTGCCTGAGCAACCCTGCCGAGGGTGTAATATGTTTTTGGCCAGTCCTGCGTTTTCTCATGGTCAAGAGCTTCACCAATGGCTTCCTGCGCTTTCTCAAGATTCCCGGTCTCGACATAGTTAAGTGCGCTGGAAACTTTACCTTTCTGTGCCATGCCCTCCAGTGCTGAACATGACGAAATAGTCACTGCCATAGCAGCAATCATTAAAAGTGAAAGAAAATTGCTTTTCATTATTAATACATTTAGTTACTTATTCTTAAAATTGCTCCAAATTTAAAACATTACTTATTAATCATCAAATACTTTAAGGCAAATTAATCTGCTTTATTTAATTTCCTCCTCTCCTGCCTGTATTTCAGGGCTGTCATTCTCTTCATTTACCTCCACGTTGGTTACCGAACCAATCGAATCTGTTTCTCTCAGATTGATGATCCTGACACCCTGGGTGGCGCGACCCATCACTCTCATCGATTCTACCGGCACACGTATCACAGTGCCTGACTGGGTGATTATCATAAGGTCATTACTATCTGTAACAGCCTTTAATGCAACAAGATAGCCTGTTTTTTCGGTAATATTTATCGTTTTTACTCCTTTCCCTCCCCTGTTTGTCAGGCGATAATCTTCGATCTGGGAGCGCTTACCGTAACCTTTCTGAGATACCACAAGTACATGCTGGTCTTTGTTATCCGGTTCAAGAACAACCATACCTACCACTGTATCTGACTCACTGCCAAGGGTAATGCCCCTGACACCTGAAGCAGTCCTTCCCATGGGCCTTACCATACTTTCGTGGAACCTGATGGCACGGCCCGACTCCACGGCCATCATTATGTACTGATTGCCATTGGTCAGCCTTGCTTCCAGCAGGGCATCCCCTTCCCTGACGGTTATCGCGTTGACACCGTTCTGGCGCGGCCTGCTGTATGCCTCAAGCGAAGTCTTTTTAATGACTCCTTTTGCAGTGCATAGAATAATATAATTATTGTTTATATACTCTTCATCCAGCAGCGTCTTTACATTAATATATGCCATAACCGTATCATCCGGCTCTATATTTATCAGGTTTTGCATGGCCCTGCCCCTGGATGTACGTGTTCCCTCGGGTATCTGGTATACTTTAAGCCAGTAGCACTTACCTTTCCTTGTGAAGAAAAGCATTGTATTATGCATCGTTGCTATAAACATGTGCTCGATAAAGTCTTCCTCTCTCGTAGTGCTTCCCCTTGATCCGAAACCGCCCCTGTTCTGAACACGGAAATCCGTTAGTGGTGTGCGTTTAATGTATCCCATATGTGAAATGGTAATAACCATCTCGTCATCAGCATAAAAATCTTCAGGGTTAAATTCCTCTGCATTGGGAACAATTTCAGTACGCCTCCCATCCCCGTACTTTTCTTTTATATCAGCCAGCTCATCCTTTATTATGCCCATCTGCAGCTCCGTGCTTTCCAGTACGCTGCGCAGGTAATTTATCTGCTGAAGAATTTCCTCATACTCTGCCCTGAGCTTGTCCTGTTCGAGTCCCGTCAACTGCCTCAGGCGCATCTCCACAATCGCACGCGACTGTGCATCAGACAGCTCGAAGCGTTCCATCAGCCTTTCCCTTGCTTCATCCGGCGTTTTGGACGACCTTATTATTGCTATCACCTCGTCAATATTGTCGCTGGCAATAATCAGTCCCTCCAGTATATGCGCCCTTTTCTCTGCCTGGTCCAGTTCAAAACGTGTACGCCGTATCACCACATCCAGCCTGTGATCAACAAAATAACGTATCAGGTCTTTCAGGTTCAGTGTACGCGGCCGTCCATTTACAAGGGCTATATTATTAACTGAAAATGAGGTTTGTAGCTGTGAATACTTAAATAATGTGTTTAAAACGACATTGGCAGTGGCATCCTTCTTGAGAATAATGACTATCCGCATCCCGTTACGGTCTGATTCATCATTGATATAGGATATACCTTCTATCTTTTTGTCATTTATAAGATCGGCTATCTTGCGGATCATTTCCGCTTTATTGACCTGGTAGGGAATTTCCGTAACGATAATACTCTCCCGTCCCGAATGGGTAAGTTCAATTTCCGTCTTGGCCCTGACCACCACTCGTCCGCGACCTGTTTCAAAAGCATCCTTTATCCCCTGTTCGCCGTATATAATACCGCCAGTAGGAAAGTCAGGTCCCGTGACATGCTGCATCAGCTCATCTGTGGTGATATCATTGTTGTCAATATACCCTACGATCGCATCCACAATTTCTGAAAGATTGTGGGGCGGCATGTTCGTGGCCATACCAACGGCAATACCCGAGGCTCCATTTACAAGCAGACTGGGTATCTTTGTGGGCAATACAACAGGTTCTTTAAGTGAATCGTCAAAATTGAGCTGCAGGTCCACTGTATCCTTTTCAATATCAGACAGAGTCTCCTCCGCTATTTTCTTAAGCCTTGCCTCGGTGTACCTCATGGCAGCTGGACTGTCGCCATCCACAGACCCGAAATTTCCCTGCCCGTCGACGTAGGGATACCTGAGCGACCACTCCTGGGCCATCCTGACCATGGCTTCATAAACAGAAGAATCACCGTGAGGATGGTACTTACCAAGCACCTCCCCCACTATCCTGGCTGATTTCTTGTGTGGCCTGTTTGATAACAGTCCCAACTCTGACATGCCAAATAACACACGCCTGTGAACAGGCTTTAATCCGTCACGCACATCCGGCAAGGCCCTGGAAACAATAACCGACATCGAATAGTCGATATAGGCAGACTTCATTTCCTCCTCAATGTTGATCTTAATAATCCTCTCTTTATCTGACATTTATGATAAATTTAAACTAATATTCCTGCTAAGTTTCTTTATTAAAATTTGCGAGCTACGAAAATAGTGAATTATTAGCTTTTTACCCTATTCCCAGCAATCTAATTATCAACATTTATTGTTAAAATTGGGCATGTTATTTGCATTACCCTATAATGCTTGAAAAATGAATAGTTTTGTGTTTTTTATGTACTTTTGCTTAGGAAACATGACACTTTGACCTTAAACAAGATTACATTTGAGATGTTTAATAAGTAAATTAATAAAAATAAGATTTATAGGATCCTGATAATATTGATAGAAAAACAATTTGAAAGGTCCGGTAAACGTTAAAATAATATAGTAGAGGAAGATTTATATGGATTCAAGATTTTCACAAAAAGTAAAAGATATTCTTACCTTCAGCAAGGAAGAAGCAATAAGGCTCGGGAACAGTCACATCAGCCCTGAGCATATTTTGCTCGGTATATTAAGGGAGGGAGAAGGCCTTGCGGTAGATATCCTTGTTAACCAGGGAGTAGACCTTTCAATGCTGAAAGGCTCACTTGAGAGAAGCATAAGGGTTGATAATCCGGTCAATATTTCAGACAATGACATATTGCCACTGTTGAAGAGCACAGAGAGAATTTTAAAACTCGTTCACCTTGAGGCTAAAGCCCTGAAGAGTGATGTTATTGATACTGAGCATCTCCTTCTTGCAATACTTAAGGAGGAGAATTCATTTGTAACCAGGTTCCTTTCGGAGCTTAATGTAGATTACCAGACTGTAAGGCAGGTAGCTGAAACGGAGAACCCCCTTCCCAGGGCTGACTTTCCCAGGGAAGATGAAGATGAAGATACGGGTTTTTCACGGGGCGACCAGGGAAAAGGTCCCCAGGGAACCAGTCCTCATTCCGGTAAATCCTCATCCGATACCCCGGTACTGGATAATTTTGGCATAGATCTTACCAAAGCTGCCGAAGAAAACAGGCTTGATCCTGTGGTAGGCCGGGGAAGGGAAATTGACAGGCTTGCCCAGATACTTTCAAGGCGTAAAAAGAATAACCCGGTTCTTATAGGCGAGCCCGGTGTAGGCAAGTCTGCTATTGCAGAAGGCCTGGCCCTCAGGATAATACAAAAGAAAGTTTCAAGAGTGCTCTTTGGTAAAAGGGTGGTTACACTCGATATGGCATCAATTGTTGCCGGCACCAAATACAGGGGCCAGTTTGAAGAGAGAATGAAAGCCATTCTTAACGAACTTGCAAAGAATGATAATATCATACTCTTTATTGACGAAATACATACTATCGTGGGAGCAGGAGGAGCAGCCGGATCACTGGATGCTGCAAACATGCTTAAACCGGCACTGGCAAGAGGTGAGATTCAGTGCATAGGAGCCACCACTCTGGATGAGTACAGGCAGCATATAGAAAAAGACGGTGCACTGGAAAGACGCTTCCAGAAAGTCATGGTTGAACCCACAAGCATCGAAGAAACCATACATATCCTGAATAATATTAAAGACAGGTATGAAGATCACCACAATGTGAATTACACAGATAAGGCAATAGAAGCCTGCGTTAATCTCACAAACAGGTACATCACCGATCGCCACCTGCCGGATAAGGCTATTGATGCCCTGGATGAATCAGGTTCAAGAGTACATATAACAAATATTGTTGTTCCCGAAAGAATACTCAAGCTTGAGGATGAATTGGATGAAGCCAGGAAAGATAAGATGAATGCCGTTAAGAACCAGAATTTTGAAAGAGCGGCCAGCTTCAGGGATAAGGAAAAGGAACTGCAGGAGATGATTGAAGCTGAAAAGAAAAAGTGGGAATCAGACCTCTCCCTTAACAGGGAAACCGTTGATGATGAAAAAGTGGCAGAAGTAGTGGCAATGATGACAGGTGTCCCGGTACAGCGAATTGCACAGACTGAAGGAACACGCCTGCTGAAGATGGGGGATGAACTCAGGGAAAGCCTTATCGGGCAGGATGAGGCAATAAAAAAGGTTGTCAGGGCAATACAACGTAACAGGGCCGGTCTGAAAGACCCGAATAAACCGATAGGTACCTTCATTTTTCTCGGTCCTACCGGAGTGGGTAAGACTCACCTGGCCAAAGTACTGGCAAAATTCCTATTTGACAGTACCGATAACCTGATAAGGGTCGATATGAGTGAATATATGGAAAAATTCGCGGTATCACGGCTCGTTGGAGCACCTCCGGGATATGTGGGATACGAGGAAGGAGGACAGCTAACTGAGAAAGTAAGGAGGAAACCATATTCAGTGGTACTGCTCGATGAAATAGAAAAAGCTCATCCTGATATTTTCCATATCCTGCTGCAACTGCTTGACGAGGGCCAGCTGACTGACAGCCTGGGCCGGAGGGTCGACTTCCGTAATACTATAGTCATAATGACAAGTAATATCGGATCACGGCAGCTTAAGGATTTCGGACAGGGCATTGGCTTTGATACCCAGGGCAGGAAAGCAGGAAAGGATACCTACGTAAAAAGTATTATCCAGAAAGCACTGCATAAAACCTTTGCCCCTGAATTTCTAAACAGGATCGATGATGTGATTGTATTTGAGTCACTCTCCAGGGAGAGCATCCATTCCATTATTGATATCGAACTGAAAGGATTGCTTGACCGCATAAGCTCACTTGGCTATGAAATAGAGCTCACAGATGAAGCAAAGGATTTCATTGCTGAGAAAGGTTTTGATTCGCAATATGGAGCCAGACCTTTAAAGAGGGCCATACAGAAATACCTCGAAGATCCTATGGCAGAACGCATTATTGAGTCAGGTATAGAGGCCGGCGATACGCTACAGGTTATAATGGATAAGGAGGCGGAAGATATCAAGATCAAGCTGAAGAAGGCAAAAAAGTCAGCTAAGCCTGACAGCAAAAAATCATTGCCGTCAGACAGCAAAAACTGAGTTTAAGTAATTGCATTCCATCAAAAACCGGCAACAGGCACATCACAGACCCTGTCAGCCGGTTTTTTAATGTATGAATGATAAAATGATCTGATGGTTAAGGCAGCAATTCAGCCTCCAGATCAAATTCACTGGCGGATGTTATACGCACACGGCAGAAATCGCCTTCACCGGGGTCGTGATCATTAACTGATCTGATGAAAATCTCCTGGTCAATATCAGGACTGTCATATTCAGAACGTGCCACAAGGTGTGTTCCTTCTGCACGATCGATAAGTACACGCATCTCCTTCCCCACCGTGTCGAGATTTTTCTCCAGGGATATCTCCTGCTGTACAGCCATTATCAGCTCAGCCCTTTCCTTTTTTACCCTGTGAGGAATATCATCTGTAAACCTGCTGTGTGCATAGGTATCTTCCTCATGGGAATAGGTAAAAACACCAAGCCTTTCAAATCGGTATTCCTTAACAAAATCAAGCAGTTTCCTGAATTCATTTTCAGTCTCACCCGGGTAGCCGGTAATGAGAGTTGTCCTGACAGCAGCTTCGGGCACTGATTCGCGTATGTGATCCAGCAGGATTCTAATATCTTTTTCTGAATGCCCCCTCTTCATGGCAGAAAGAATATTATCTGAGATATGCTGCACCGGCAGATCAATATAAGTGCATACACGCTCTTCATCCTTGATCAGTTCAAGCAGATCTTCAGGGATGCCTCCGGGGTAAAGGTAGTGTAAGCGTAGCCAGTCGATACCCGTTCGCTCCAGTATCCTGCGGATCAGCTCAACAAGCGCCTGCCTGCCATAAAGATCCCTGCCGTAATAACTTAAATCCTGTGCGATGAGTATGAGTTCCCTTACTCCACCGGCAGATAATATTTCTGCTTCCTTAAGCAGTTCATCCACCGGGGTGCTCCTGTAGCTGCCCCTTATACCCGGTATTGCGCAAAACGCACAGTTGCGGTTGCATCCTTCACTCACTTTCAGGTAAGCATAATGCGGGGGACCGGTAAGTATGCGTTCCGGGTCAAGTGATCTTTTGTAATCTGAATCAAGATAGCTGAGAATTTCTGCGGCTTTATTTACCCCGAAGAAGCGATCTACTTCAGGTATCTCTTTCTTTAATTGATGGCTGTATCGTTCAGACAAACATCCCATTACATACAGCTCTCCTATATCCCCCCTTTTACGTGACTCGACAAGCTCAAGTATAGTGTCAACTGATTCTTCTTTAGCATCATTTATAAATCCGCAGGTATTCACTATTACAATGTCGGCGTTGATGACCCCGTCATCAATGAGGGGTCTGAAACCAGCAAACTGCAACTGCCTGAGCAGTTTCTCCGAATCAACGGTGTTCTTGGAACACCCAAGGCTTACTATCTTAACTGATTTTGCCATATAATAATAGTCCTCATGCATGTGGCACAGGAGTATCTTCACCCCTGCCCTGAGGTATAAATAACTATTTTGAGAAAAGTGAGTCTACGAATTCATGACGGTTAAATACCTGGAGGTGTTCAAGCTTTTCACCTATGCCTATGTATTTTACAGGGATCTTAAACTGATCGGATATCCCGATAACAACTCCTCCCTTGGCTGTCCCGTCGAGCTTGGTAACGGCCAGCGAGGTGACTTCCGTAGACAGGGTGAACTGCCTGGCCTGCTCAAAAGCATTCTGTCCGGTTGACCCGTCCAGTATAAGCAATACTTCGTGAGGTGCGTCAGGTATGACTTTTGCCATTACCCTCTTGATCTTTGCCAGTTCATTCATCAGGTTTGCCTTGTTATGCAGGCGTCCGGCTGTATCAATTATTGCCACATCGATATTGTCTGCATGGGCAGACTTAACAGTATCAAATGCCACTGAGGCAGGGTCAGAGCCCATATCCTGCCTGATCAGTTTAACCCCTACCCTTTCAGACCATATCTTAAGCTGATCCACGGCAGCGGCCCTGAAAGTATCGGCAGCCCCCAGAATAACTGATTTGCCGGCTTTTTTATAGTGATAGGCAAGCTTGGCTATGGTAGTGGTTTTGCCAACCCCGTTAACACCAACCACCATGATAATGTATGGTTTAGAGGGAAGTTCAGAATCAAAACCGCCGGTCTCACCCGGTGCATTTTCTTCAAGCAGACCGGCAATTTCCTCACTCAGTATCCTGTTCAGTTCATCTGCATTAAGGTACCTGTCTGATGCAACACGCTTTTCAATCCTTTCTATTATCCTTATTGTTGTGTCAACCCCAACATCAGAACTTATAAGTACTTCCTCCAGGTTGTCAAGAACTTCATCGTCCACCCTGGATTTGCCTACAACAGCCCTTGAGAGTTTCCTGAATACATTTTCCTTGGTTTTTTCCAGACCTTTATCAAGATCCTTCTTTTTATCCTTGCTGATAAAACCCATTAATGCCATATCAAAATAAAATTGAATTACTGAAGTGTTATTTCTGTCAGAGGGATAGCATAAAGATAAAAAAAGCTTTCTTCAATTTGGAAGAAAGCTCCTGCCGGTATAAACATTTCCGGATTATTTATTGAAAAAATCCTTTATATGATCATTATGAACCATCTGTTCCTTAAACATATATGCTCCGGATTTATCTGATTTCACCATTTTTATGCATTTGGTGAAAGCTTTCCCTGTACCTGTTTTCAGTGTTGCAACTACTTTCTTTGCCATGATAAAATTATTTTATTTCCCTGTGAAGAGTGTATTTCTTAAGTATGGGGTTGTACTTCATTCTCTCAAGCCTGTCAGGTGTGTTTTTCCTGTTTTTCGTTGAGATATACCGCGATGTACCGGGCATCCCGCTGTCTTTGTGCTCGGTGCATTCCAGTATTACCTGCACCCTGTTTCCTTTTGCTTTCTTTGCCATAATATATCTCCTTTAGTACTTAACAATATATCCTTTTTCTTTTGCGTCCCTGAGGACCGTATGCAGGCCTTTCTTATTAATCAGCCTAATACCGGCAGCCGATACCTTCAAATTGATCCACCTGTCCTCTTCAGGATAATAGAACTTCTTGGTGAAGAGATTGGGATAAAATTTTCTTTTCGTTCTCCTCTTGGAGTGAGAGACATTGTTGCCTGACAACACCTTCCTGCCGGTCACTTGACATATCCTTGACATCTCAGTTGTTTTAAATTCTTGTGTATAAATGATAATCTAAAAATCGAAGCGCAAAATACGTGATTTTTATTCAATTATGCAAAAAATGGAGACTATTTTTTTCAACAGTATCCTCCCGCATTAAATACAATACTCTTAAAGTGGCAAAAATCATGAGCTCCACATCATGCTTCTAATCCTCTTCATCCATTCCTGTCACTGTCGAGGATAGTCTTTCGCAGCAGGTTAAGCGTTGCCAGCGATGCCCTCCTTATATTGTTACTACGCGAGAATGCATAATTATGTTTTTCTGCATGATCCCCTTTATCTGAACTGACGCCAATCCAGACCGTTCCCACGGGTTTCTCCTCTGTTCCCCCGCCCGGGCCGGCAATACCTGTGGTTGAAACAGCATAGTCAGTTCCGTATTTCTTCCTTATTCCCCTTGCCATCTGCAGGGCTACTTCCTCGCTTACGGCACCATGATCCTCCAGTGCCTTTTCACTCACCCCCAGCTCTTTCATTTTTATGCGATTGTCATAGGCTATTACCGAGCCTGTAAAATAATCAGAACTGCCAGGCACTGAAGTGATCATACGCGACAGATTACCTCCTGTACAGCTCTCGGCAATGCTCACCGTAAGCTTATTCTCCCGCAGCAGGTTCCCGCTTGCTTCCTCCAGGCTGATGCCATCAAGGCCATAGATATATTCAGGAATTATATCATAAAGTTTCTTTATTTGCTCATCCAGGAGCCTGTCCGTTTCCTTTTCATCCTCGCCCCTGCCCGTAAGCCGCAGTTTAATAATTCCTGAAGTGGGCAGGTAGGCAAGCCTGACCGCCCGGGGCATTTCCTTTTCAAAATCTTCAAGTATTTCAGCAAGGTGAGCCTCAAAAGTACCAAAGGTCATAACAAGACGGTATTTAATGAAGGGCCTGTTGAAATGGTCTGATATTCCGGGAAGCACATGATTTTTCATGATATTTTCCATCTCATAAGGCACACCTGGCATTGAAACAAGCACTTTCCCATCCTTCTCAAACCACATACCCGGGGCTGTCCCCAGTTCGTTTGGCAGTACCCTGCAGGCTTCAGGCACTTCAGCCTGGCGCCTGTTGTTCTCATTCATTTCCAGTCCCCTGTTCTTAATAAAACGCTCTATATCACCCAGTATGGTTTCATCCTGGACCAGCTTTGTATTGAAATAGTCACTTAATGTCTCCTTGGTAATATCATCATTTGTGGGTCCCAGCCCTCCTGTGACAAGAACCAGGTCGGACCTGTTAATAGACTCATCCACTACTTTAAGTATATGCTCCCTGTCGTCTGATATAGAGATCATCTGATATACTTCTATCCCCAGGTTGGTAAGTTCACGGCCCATCCATGCCGCATTTGAATCCACTGTCATGCCTATAAGGATCTCATCCCCTATTGAAATAATTTCTGCCTGCATCTTTTGTCTGTTAAAGTATTGATTCGTCCTTCTTATAACTCACCTCATCACTCGTTAAGAATTACCCGCTTTTAAAATCCTCCCGGGTTTCAAAACTATTATTGATATACAAAGATATTTTTTTGTAAGTTCAGTTTCTAAAATTTACGTCATAAAATCATGCAGAGCAGAATTATCAGTAAAACGGAAGAATTTGTAAGGAACTATCTTCATGGAGTTGAATCAGGTCACAACTGGTGGCATATCCACAGGGTTCGCAATATGGCAATGTATATTTTTTCATATGAAAAAAAGGGCGATCCTTTCATTATTGAGATAGCATCGCTTCTTCATGATATAGGCGACTACAAGGTTAAATCCGCTACTGATAATCCTGATCTGAGGACATTTC
>JAZBOI010000458.1:0-9506 GCA_036351095.1 Bacteroidales bacterium
CCATGCCGGACTGCCACTCAGCAATCACATTGTAGACGGTAATGGTGATAGGCTAAGCAGGAACGACTATTATATACCATCCTCAATCCTGCAGGTTAAGATTGACAATACTCTTCCCGTGGCATGGGGCCTGAATGAACGCATTGACATATTTTTCAGTAACAGCCCGGTATTCAGGCTCAAACCCGATGCTGACAGGGCCGGTGTTACCCCCATAGCCTGGTTTGACAGTGACGAAGCCCTCCGCAGCGGCTGGGCATGGGGACAGGACAGGCTATATGGCGGTACAGCAATGGCAGAGGCTGACATTGGCAAAGGCAAGCTATACCTCTTCGGACCTGAGATACTGTTCAGGGCACAGTCACATGGGACTTTTAAACTGTTCTTTAACGGATTGTACCTATCAGCAGCTGAAGAAGAATAAATATTATAGACTATTTTTTTAGGTGGGTCTGAAATAGCCAGCCATATTTACGCGGGCAACAGATCCACCTAATTGTTATTCTTTACCTGCTTTCTTCTTAGCAGAAAACAAAGTAACTAATATCATCTTTAAATAATCCGCGCTTTTTCATATCTTTCACCCTGTATTAATCAATTCAGCATATGGGGGAAATGCCAGATAATCGAAATTTTTTAATATCCCTGGTGTTTTTATGCACCTTTCCTCTTTTTATTTTACCCCTGAATGCCCAGGAAAACGGTACATCGGACAGCATTATAGCAAAGCTTGAAGCCGCCCGTTCAACTGATGAAAGGTACAACATCCTTCTGTCAAGTGTTGACCTGTATACTTCCCATGGCGATTATGAAAAAGCAGTACAGTATGCTAAGTCTGCACTAATTGAAGCACAAAACGAAGGTAAAAAAAGAGATATCGCACATTCACTTTTCATTATCGGAGATCTGCAGGAAAGCAACGACCAGTATGACAGGGCAATTGAAAGCTATAATGAATCATATCGGCTTTACATGGAGATAGAAGACGAAAAAGGGATGGCTGATCTATGCTACTCACTTGGCGACATATACAAGAAGAAGGGATTCTATCAGCGTTCAATGGAAAGATGCCTGGAAGGTCTGAGCCTGTACCAAAACCTTGAAGACACCCTGGGTTTATCCCGCATTTACAACTGCATGGGCAGTTTATACAAGTATCAGGATGACCTGGGCAAATCAATAGAATATTATAATAAGAGCCTGGACCTGACGATGGATATGAATTACCGCGAGGGATCAGCACTTGTTTATAATAACATCGGCGTAGTGCATGCCCTGTCAGGTAATTATGACCTTGCACTGGATTATTATAAGATGGCTCTTGTTATCCATATTGAAACAGCTGTCCGAAAAAATGAAGCCATTGTCTATGGCAATATGGCTAACGCTTACCTGGCTAAAGGAGAATATCAGGAAGCCTATGACCATTTGACCAGGAGTATTGAGATAAATAAGGAAATAGACTACAAGAGAGGAATAGCGGTCCAATATGAGAATCTTGGCAGGTATTACTATACTATAGGTGATACGGGATCAGCCATTCAGAATTACCTGATTGCTTACAAGATGTTTAACGAACTGCGAAGGCTGGAGTACCAGAAAGACATTGCCCTGACATTAAGTGAGGTATTTTCAGACATAGGCGATTATGAAAAAGCATATAAGTACCTCAGGGAAAATAAAAAATACAGTGACAGCCTCTTCGACGTTGAAAAGATGAAGAGTATTGCAACACTTGAACAGGAATATCTTAACCTCAGGCAGATAGAAGAGCACAGGCTTAAAGACCAGAGGTCAAAAATCATGCTGGTCGCATCATTGAGCTCCCTGATAATGCTGATAATTATTTTTTCATTATTGTATTCAAGACAGAGACTGAAGCTGAACCAGCACAAACTGACCATTCTGAACGTTGAGCTCGAAAAGAAGCAGGTTGAAAAAGACCTTGAAATAAGACAAAAGGAAATAACAGCTTCAACACTAAGCCAGGCCAGGCAAAATGAAATAATAAATGATGTTATTAGCCGCTTAAAATCTTCACTGTCCAACCTTAAGGAGCAAAACCAGCCGGTAATTAACGATATAATCCAGGATTTAAGTGATAATGCCAACCCGGACATATGGCAGGAATTTGAAGTACGCTTTCTCCAGGTTCACGCCGACTTCTTTGAAAATCTGATAAAGAAATATCCTGACCTGACTAACAATGAGAAAAGACTTGCTGCCTTCCTCAGGCTTGATTTCTCCACCAAGGAAATATCCTCAATAACCAACCAGTCTCCACACAGCATAAATATCGCCCGTACACGCTTACGAAAAAAGCTGGATATTGCGAATACTGACATTAACCTGGCATCTTTTCTTTCTAATTTTTAGGTGCTAATTGAATATGTTCACCTTTGAATTTCTCAGTCACTTATTAACGCTTGGCTGCAGTCTCAAAACCAAAAGGCTGTGTATAAGAACCCCCGTTTGGATTATCCAATACCGCTCTTACAAAAGGCTTATCCAAATAATTAGAATAGTCAAAAACATTTCCTGTTGCAACTACGCTTGTCCCGGGGCCTATCCATTCGATGCTATTGTAAGCGCTTGCTGTAATTGTAATAGTTTTAGAGTTGTTGTCAACCGAGATGTTGCTGATCCTTGGAACGCTTGCATCGCCAGATCCTCCTGGTTCGTAAGCGAAGTAGAAAGCACCATTTTTCAAACAATTTATCCAGGCAGCTTCGGATAACTCAGGCATTAGCATGAATTGGAAATTGTGGAAACGGTGAGAATCTTTATGACTGTCGTCATTTGAAGTACCCCAGACTAATTTTCCTGTTGCAGGGAATAAATTTTCGTTGATGTTATCCCAAAGTTGCCTGTCGTTCGGATATCTGTCACCCTGGTTAAACACTTCAAGTGTAATGGATGCAGAATAATCTCTGAACCAGGGTATATACCACAACCACATCGATGGGTTGTTATATCTGCCCGGATGATTAATTTGTAAGATCCCTTCCTGTGATTGAACGTGAGGAATTCCATTCTCTAAATCACTGCTGCCAGTAGTAAAATTCACAAATGCATTCATATGGTGTGAGCCAGAGTACTCATTTCCTCTAATGGCAAGCATGCCTGGATTACCTGGCCATGGCCAGGTAGTATAGTTGTGATCAGTAATTGAAAGGATGTCGTATCCTTTGTTGTAGTACTCATTAATTACAACATATGGGCTATCCCTTCCATCTGAATTCGTTGTGTGAGTGTGGTAATTACCCTTATACTGACCATCAGTTGACCAGTTAACGTCGGCATAAGGATTTTTCGTTAATAAAACAGTCTGGCTGTTTACATCAGGTTTTTTTTTAACAGTAAATGAAATGCTGTTTGATATTTGCCCATTTACTGTAACTGTAACATCTGCATCTCCTATAGTAGCGCCATCAGGCACAATTGTGGTAATTTGTATCGGAATAGATTCTGTTACTGTAGCTGCTGTTCCGTTAAAATGAACTGTATTCTCAGCTGGTGTATGACTAAAATTTGTTCCGGCAATAATTACTTCATCTCCTACCTTAGCCTCAGCAGGAGTTATAGCTGTAATTGTTGGCACCCGCACAAGCTCTTCTTCTTCAGAACATGACCAAAACATTCCTGCAAGAGCAATCACACTTATAAAAAATGTAAGTGATCTTCCATAAACTGATCTAAAGTCTTTATTCATTTGAATATTTTGTCACAGATAAAAAGAAATTAATCCCGGAAATTCTGATTCCGGGATTAATTTATCTTAACCAGTAGAAAGCTTTTAAATTATGAACAGTTATTTCATATAATCCTACTGAACTGTAAAAATAACAATCAATTCCGCTGGTGAGAGTCCATCATTATCTTCCCATGCTTCTGCTTCACGGTGAATTTTTAGAGTCTCATCATTTGTAAATTTGAAACCAATATTATTTCCAGCAGCCCATCCTGGAAGATCAATTATCTCCTGTACTATTGTTTTTAGATTGGGAGTTGCCTGATCCGGACCTTTTTCCTCTTTAATTGCCCATATTGGAGCCTGCCAGGTCACTGTTGCCGTTGTATTAGGACGAGAGCTAATATTAAAAACTGACTCAATAAATGGGGCAGATGTATTTGCTTCGGCAAATCCATGAATATCAATAGGCAGAGGGCCTTCCTGATTATCATCGTCATCACAGGTAAACTGAATGTATGCACTGTCGATTGTTGCTGATGCAGGGATTTGTATATCTCTAAAAATAAGACCTATAACCTGCTGTTCATCATCATCTTCTGTGCATAACTCCAGGTCTGAACTTGTTAAATCAACATATCCAGAATCAACTCCAGCAACCATGTATTCTTCAGCATCATCCGCTCCGTAAGCTATAGCCACCTTAAATCCGTATAAAAATTCAACAGCGTTTGAAACTTTACCATTTGCACTTACTGTAAGTTCTCCGCTGGTAGCACCGTCAGGCACAGTTATGGTTATAGATGTCTCAGTAGATTCTGTTGCAGTGGCTGTTGCTCCATTAAAACTCACCGTATTATCAGCTGGTGTAGCACTAAAGTTTGTTCCGGTAATGGTTACTTCATCTCCTGCTATACCCATTTCCGGGCTTATAGACGTAATTGTTGGAGTAGGATAATCTTTAACAGTAAATGAAAGGGCGTTTGACACTTGCCCATTTACTGTAACTGTAACATCTACCTCTCCAATAGTTGCGCTTACAGGTACGGTTGTGGTAAGTTGTATCGGAATAGCATCTGTTACAGTGGCTGCTGTTCCGTTAAAACTAACTATATTCTCAGCCAGTGTATAACTAAAATGTGTTCCGGCAATAATTACTTCTTCTCCTAATGTAGCCTCAGAAGGAGTTATAGCTGAAATTGTTGGCACCCGCACAACCTCTTCTTCTTCAGAACACGACCAAAATATTCCTGCAATTGCAATCACACTAATAAAAAATATAAGTGATCTTTTAAAAATTGATCCTGAGTTTTTCATAATATAATTTTTTTATAGATAAATTTCTGTTGAAAAGAGGTGCCAGGTACTTCCTGGCACCTCAGCCCTAAATTAACCTAAGTTAACTTAATCCGACCCTTTAAATCAGAATGAGCTATAAGTTCTGCGAAGTGACTATTCATCGTATACAACTGTTAATTCGGCTGCACCATCTCCAACATTCGCTACGGCTTCACGTCCTCCTGAACTTGAAGTGTAACCAATACTCGGTCCGCTGGGTTTCATAATAAAGACGATACTGTTACCTGAAGTCCAACCTGGTTGATTAATAATCTCAGTTAGTATATCGCTTAAGTCAATAGTTCTCTGGGCCGCTCCCCGATCGCCTTCATTAAGCCATGGCGGAACTGACCAGACAGCATTGGCCGTTGTTGTTGGCCTGTCAGAGATATTATATAATGAAGGATGATCCAAAAATGTGGCTGCATTTTCAGTTAATTCACCGTAAATGGTTAACTCTACATCGTTCGAGCCTGTAGCGTCGACTGAAAATTGTATTGTTGCATTTAAAATAGTGGATCCTGGAGGTATTGTTATATTGTTAAACCTTACTCCAATAGTTTGGACACCCTGTTCTACAGCGGCACTAGTATTTGGGTCAGTCTGTTCCCAGGTATCGTATTCGCCTAATTCAAGGTCACTACTTTCTGTTGCCATAGCCCCATTATTGCCTCCTTCTTCTGCATCGTCTGAATCAGCTGCAAGTGGAACAACAAGGGTTAATGATTCAAGCACGGTATAAGTCAATCCATTAGATTCACCGTCAACGGTTACAGTAACATCAACATCACCTGTTGGTGCACCTGCAGGAACTGTAGCTGTAACAGTAGTTGCAGTTACATCAGTCACAACAGCTTCAGCGCCGCCGAATTTTACGATGTTCTCTGATAGTGCCGGGCTGAAATTAGTACCAGTGATTACAACTGATGATCCCACTTTGCCGCTTGTGGGACTAAGAGAGGTAAGTACCGGAATAATTGGAACACCGGTAGTGTAGCTAAGTGCATTTGATGCTAATCTGTCAGAAGTAACAATAACATCTACAGTTTCTCCGGGTGTAACCCCCGGGATTTCAACAAATAGCTCATTTATCCTATGGCGTGTAACGGTGGCATCCATTCCGCCGAATGAGACAGTATTGTCTGCTTTTGAGGAGAAGTATTTACCATAAATAGTGACTTCAGAACCAACAAAAGCGCCCTGGGGTGTGATTTCTGTAAGCACAGCTGCCTCGTTATCATTCCAGAATTTTTCCGGACCTTCTTCTTCACACGACCATAGTAATCCAATGATAGTGATAAGGCTCATACATAGTATGAACGTTTTTTTTGTATTTATCTTTATTTTCTTCATAATCTTAATTTATCGGATTAATTAGATGTGGGCTGATATCCCGGATTCTGAATCAGGGGATTAATATTCGTTTCCGTTCGTGGAATTGGGTAAACAACCTGGTAATCGTTGTAAGGGATATTCATGCGAGCTACAGGTACTCCTGCAGCAGTTGCCCTGGGTACTAAAGATCTTACTATGTCACGTTTATTTCTGATCAGATCAAGAAACCTGTGACCTTCTGCCATAAGTTCTTTCCTTCTTTCTGTAAGGATCCTGTCAAGGTTAACATCTGCTTCTGCAACTGTTGCAGCCGGGTTAGCACGTTCAACAATTTTGTTAAGATAAAAAGTTGCATTAGGAGCATCATCCTCTTTAATAGCTGCTTCTGCAGCAATAAGATAAAGTTCTGATAACCTGAAAACAGGTACATTGCTGGTTGTTGATGAATTAACAGGAGCTCCGCTGCCTTCAAAGTGATCAACAATTTTAGCCTTAGTATTTCCTTTACCGGGAAACTTCAAGATTCGTCCGTAGGTAGAGGGATCGCCAACTGTACTCAGCTGGTCTATATACAGCATTCCGTTCCTGATGTCATCAGGATCTGACCTTACAATGTCAATAAGATCCTGGCTGGCTATAAACTGGCCGTATCCTTCAGGATCGGAGAGGTTATTTATTGATTCTCCACCTGTATTGTCAGCTGCGCTGTTTACACAGGAGAATATAGACTCAGAGGAGAAGTCTTCAGCCCATGAATCTACATATTCGCTACCTGACATAAGTTCATATGGGCCATTGTTGATAACGTCAACAGCCATATCATAAGCATTAATATTATCTTCCATATAAAGGTAAACCCTTGCCAGAAGAGTTTTTGCAGCCCATGAATTTATTTTACCTCCTTTTTCGCCCGTTTTAAGAAGAGGAATAGCTGTAGTCAGATCATCTATTATCTGGTCATAGACCTGGGCAACAGTACTCCTTTTAATTTTTGCATCAGGGAGTGCCACGGTGGTTACAATAGGTACACCAAGGGAGGCCCCTCCGTCATGTGAATAGGGATAACCATACCAGTTGCATAGTGTGAAATGAGCAAGAGCCCTTACAGTCAGTGATTGTCCCATCATATCCAGCCTGGTGACCTCGTCTGAAGCATCATCTGTATCCATGCCTTCAAGAAGTTCAATTACGCTGTTGGCCTGCCTTATAATGGTATAAGGCTGTGACCATTCTCCTGAAGAGACATTTGACACATCATAATCGTATTTATATTCATCTTCAAGCCTGCCAAAATCAGGCACCTGGTTATCGTCAGATCTGATATCATTCATTGCGATGTAGCTTCGACCAAAGAAGTCGTTATCCTGCATCAGGTCATAAACTCCATTCATAACAAACTCAGCATCAGCAAGCGTCTTAATATCTCCCGGGGCCTGGGCACTTGTAGGAAATTCGTCAAGAAAATCTTCCGAGCATGACTGGCTTAAAATAATGATGCCAACCATCAGGATCTTAAATATGTATTTATAGTTTTTCATTGTTTCTTTCTTTTTACTGGTTCATTTTTAGAAACCTATGTTTAGACCAAAGGTTATTGTTTTAACCGGGGGAAGTTCAAAATATGCATAGCCACTTGCACCACCATGCTCCGGATCAACTACGTCCTGCTCGGCAAATGTTAAAAGATTTCTTCCTTCTACATAAACCGTCGCATTACTCAACCTGATTTTAGATACCAGGAATTCAGGTATAGTATAAGACAGAGAAAGATTCTTAAGCCTCAGGTAATTGTTATCTAACAAAAACCTTGTTGAACGTTCATCAGAGTAGTTATTGCCAGTCCATATTCTCTGTGGATGAGCAGCAATATCTCCGGGTTTCTGCCACCTGTCGACCTGTTCTTTGGGAATTACATATTTAGGGCTTCTTCCATCGTTCCAGGACTTATATCCTGAATTATACCATATTTTACCCCCAATGGCATAGTTAAACATGAATGAAAGAGTAAATCCTTTGTATGAGAGATCATTGCCTATACTTCCAAATAAATCTGGTTCAGGGCTGTCAAAAGCTGCCTTCCTGGCTTGTGGATCTAGACCATTATGGACTATTTCGTCAGTAATTTCTCCATCTTCAGTTACTACATAGAACATTGGACTTCCGTCTGCCGGGTCCACACCGGCCCATACGGGTAAATAGAAGGTCCAATATGGTAGTCCTTCACGGTGAATGTAATCGCCATCAATTATGTCTTCACCATTATTTAATTTAAGAATCTTATTTCTGACACTTGAAACCAATAGTGTTGAAGACCATCTGAAGTTACCTGCAATAACATTATCTGTCCGCAGCTCAAATTCAATGCCTTTATTCTCCATTTCTCCAATATTTACCATGGTGCTACCGGCACCAACTGTTGGAGCAAGCCTAAGGTTCAAAAGTAGATCGGATGTATTTCTTTTGAAATATTGCACACTGGCATTTATCCTGTTTATTATGCCAAAATCCACACCTATATTAAAGGTTTTGTTTTTTTCCCAGGTCAGGTTTGGACTGGCAATCTGGTCTTCTACAGCAGCTCCCATTCCGTCGTAGGAAGCGGTATAACTGTACAGTGCAAGGTGGTCGTAGAGACCGCCGGGAAGATTACCACTTGTACCGTATGAAGCTTTCAACTTAAGGTCTGATAGAAAAACGAAACTTGACATAAAATCTTCCTCGATTAGCCTCCATGCTCCTGAGACTGACCAGAAGTTTGCCCATCTCTCATTTACCCCTAGCCTGGAGCTTCCATCCCTACGTACACTTCCTGAGAAGAAGTATTTGTTGTCATAGTCGTAATTAGCCCTTGACAGGTAAGAGATCATAGTACTTCTATTCGTATAGCCTGACACACTAACCGGATTTGCGGTCACTGAAAGAACCCTCAGGCTTTCGTTTGGAAGACCTTCGCCTTCGGCAGAAAGGTATACATAGCTGTAACTTTCGGCTTCAAATGCTGCTATAACGTTAACATGGTGCTCACCCTGGAATGTTTTATCAAAGGTTGCGAGGTTAGATGTTGAAGCCTTTTTTACCTGGGTATTCCTCTTATAGACTATACCATGCTCATCTTCTCCAGATCTTGATAATGGTGAATACC
>JAZBOI010000459.1:0-3160 GCA_036351095.1 Bacteroidales bacterium
CTGGACGATGGAATAAGAATGCTTGAGAAAGCTTTCGAGGGTCACGAAAGTATTGATAAGGCATTAGGCGGTATTATGCCGAAGTTTGCGACGATAAAAACGGAAAAAACCAAAAAGCCGCTTGTAGCCATTTTTGGTGACTTTTTCGTTAGGGATAATGACATTATGAACCAGGATATTATCCATACCATTGAGAAATACGGGGGAGAAGCCCTCAGCATACCTTACAGCGAGTTTTACAAGTTGATAGCCGGCAATGTTATGAGGAGGAGGTCAGTAGACTCAGGGAGACTTGTAATTGCCGGCTACAAGGCTATATTGCAGATACTTAGAGTGCTGGAAAGAAAATATTACAGACATTTTGAACCCTTCCTGGGAGAGGCAAAGGAATCGAGTTCGAAAGAGCTGGAAAAGAACCTGGTGAAATATAATATTGATAAGTACCACTCAGGCGAATCCTTTGATAATATCCTGAAGATTTACCATATAATAAACACCTATCCCGGGGTATCACTCTTTGTACAAACCAACCCTGCCTTCTGTTGCCCGTCGCTGATAACCGAAGCCATGAAGAATGAGATAAGGAAAAATACGGGTATTCCTATTGTAACAATAACCTATGACGGTACAACGGAGAGTAAGAACGATGTTATTGCTCCTTACTTGCTGGGCTGAGACCCATGCTCTGCCGGCAAAGCCCCCTGCAAGCACGCCCGGGGATACTGGAAAGTCTGATTTCTAAGCAGGATAGCTTAAACAAATGTCGGTTTATCTTATCTTTTGTCGCTGACCGATAAGGAAATAGAGTACTGCTCCCATTAGTGGGAAGAAAATTACTATAATAACCCAGATAATCTTATTAGACCCGGTAAATTCATGGGTCAGTATATCAATCAGGGCGATAAGTGGCAATAAAACAACAAGCAAAATGATTAATACCAATCCAATTGGTCCTACAATAGCCAGATAATTCATTTGAGTCAGGGTTAAAAAATGTTGACTTTATTTTATTAATCGAGAAACTAATATATATATTATTGTTGAACTGTCCGGACAAGTCTGTCTGCCCCAGCCATACTGCACTGGTCGTCTCCGTAAAGACTCATCCGGGTCATGAGGCGACAGCTTGCTGTATCTATTTTTAGAGATCTATATCCAGGTTCTTGCAATAATCATATCCAACTTTAAATATCTCATCAGCTTTGCTGGCATCGAGAATTTCAAATTTCCCGAGATCAGGTGGAGCAATAACCAGGTCACAATTATCTTTTAGTCCCCTGGTGGTAGAGTTAACGCTTAAATGAAAGGTCCTTGCAGCTATCTGTATGAGGTTCTTAACTTTATCAGTTTTATTTATGGGACTGATATTAACTGCTATAATCTTCTTGCATTTTCCCTTGAGGGGCTCAACAGGCACATTATCAAAGAGTCCGCCATCGGAATATAGTTTTCCATCGATCTCGACCGGAGCAAAAAGAACAGGTATTGAGGCGGAGGCCTGCACAAGTTTTACAAGTGGTCCCTTGTTAAAATATTCCACCTTGCCGTCGATAATGTTGCTAACAGTTACATAGAAGGGAATCTTCAGGTCCTTAAGATCATCAGCATCGATGTTTCCGGCAAGGCTGTCTCTTAACTTTTCAAGGTTAAGGAGGCCGGTCTTCGGCATTTTTATCTCTACAAAATGAGAAAGTTTCTGTTTCTTAAAAAGCTCAAATGCTTCCATAGGTGTTTTACCTGCAGCAATGAAGGCCCCTGCTATAGCACCTGCACTTGTGCCGGAAAGAATATCAGGTTTTATCCCTTTTTCTTCAAGGGCTTTCAAAACACCCAGGTGGGCATAGCCCCTGGCACCGCCACCACTAAGTGCAATGCCGTAATTATATTTCTTCTTGTTGAAAATCTTTGCCATAGTCTTTTTTTTATGGTTAACTATTTTTTGCAGGCTTAATAGCTTTCAGAAATGCCCACAGGAAAGCAATGCTTACCGCCGAGAGGATAAGGAAGATAATTGCAATTGATATATCTTCACTGATACCCTTGATGCGGGTCATGATAACCATGGCTGCCAGGGCTATTGTGAGAACAATTATAAAAACCAGGCCTGTGGGAACAAGGATATAGGCGACATTATGTTTCCTTAGTAATAATACAGCGGTAATTATTAAACCAGGAAGGGCAAAAGAAATGTCTATTACATGCACGGGGTTTACAAGGAGATCATAGTCACTCACCGACCGTGGAACCTTATTTTCCATTATGGCAGGAATAACATCGCGCAGCCATAAGAGATAGAACATTGCTGCCACAACAATAAAGAAAATAGCAAGTCCTTTATCTGGTGTTCTGCCACTGAACCAGCTTTTTATATCTGTGCGGCTCATGTAATAAAAATATATAATAAAAACATAGGATGCCGTCCCCAGGGTGAAACAATAAACAAGGAACATAAGGTTAAAATGCACACCCATACTGTAAATAATAAATGAATATAGAATGTAGAAAACCAGGCCACCAAATACCAGGGTTGCTATCCGCTTGTTTTTTCTCATTAATATGAGGCTGATAATGACAGCCGGGACAACGAGGAAGAGATCCACAATGTCCTGTCCTTTGCCCTGCGCTGCCATTGATGCTGTTTCACGGGCATAGGTAATATCAACAAAAGCTCCAAAAAATGAAGCCACGGTAAGGAAAACAAGCATTATTAGAGTGAGGACTGTGATTGTTTTTAGCTGGCCGTTAGACATATTTTGCGTTTATAACAAGGTTAAAAATGTTAAGATAAAGGTACTAAGTAAAAAGGAAAAAAGAAAAACAGATAAGAACTGTATTAAGATATAATTCCTTCAGCATCTTCGAAGATACATTCCTCTCCCTCAGTTTCAAACTCTATGGTAGCGTGTTGAATATTTAATTGCTCGCAGGTGTTTCTTATGGCTATTTTAAGCGTTTGTTGCTTTTCGTCTGATGAGTTGTCATCAATTACAGCGTGGAGGGTGATAATATTATTTTCGCCGTCAAGAGACCATATATGAAGATCGTGGATCGATCTTATGCCACTGATCTCATTCAGTGCCTTCTCAACCTTTTCTATATCAACGCCTTCAGGTACTTCCTGCAGAAGTATCCTGAAGGTTTTCTTCAGGTTCTTATAAAC
>JAZBOI010000460.1:0-2542 GCA_036351095.1 Bacteroidales bacterium
CCTGCCCGTAGAAACCACTTGAATGTTGATACCTTAAGGTCACAGGAACATAAGCATACCACAGGTTAACCCTGCCCTCCAATCCTGCATCCTCGTATTTTGCCCCCTGAAAGGAGACCAGTGCACCGGCTTTTAATGTCACAGGATCCATAATTTGCATAAGTGGAAAATCAGCACCTGCCTGAAAACCTAATGGATCCCTCCAGGAAGGACCCTCCCCCGTTATTGCTGCTTTCATTGCGACAGCAAGTATAGCAGGACAATCATAGTAAATTCTTTCATTATTTTCCGTCAGTTTATAACAACAGGACTGGGCAAATAATATACATAGCCCGGGAAGGATCAGAAGCAGAGTTTTTACCTTCGTTTTCATTGTACTTAATTTTTAGTGGGTTATTTAAGCCATGGGTAAGTATCCTGAATTTTTCTTTACAGGTAAAAATATTACAATAAGATCCCTATGTCAATTTTTTTTGACATACGACCTCTAATAGCTTATCTTGCTCTTTATTAACCACAAAACATGAAAATCATGAAGAAAATCTTAATCTTTCTAATGTTAACAGCATTATTATTCACGGCCTGCAGGCAGCCAACAGATAAGGATAATGAAGAGACAATTATTGTAGAACAGATTGATATGTCTGCAAAAAACAAGGATATTTCAACCACCTATCACGAATTGAAGGCTGAAAACGTTGATAATATTCTAAGTGAGGATTTTATCGGCAGAGGTGAAGATGGCCATACCTGGGATCGTGAGAGCCACAGGGAGTATTTATCGAATGATAGTTTTAAAGAAGATTCAATAACAAGTCAATTCGGAGAAGGCGAATTTGTGAGCACAATGTTTTTACGTACAATGGATTACCAGGGAGAAAGGATTACTATTCCCGGGATGCAAGTAAAAAGATTTGAGGATGGGAAGATAGTAGAGCTCTGGGAGTACTGGGATTTTAGTGAATAAGAAGATCAGGAAACAGAATAAGCCTGACCTCCCGGAACTCAGCACAGTACTGAGATACTACAAGTATTTCCCTATAAGAATTTAAAAAAAGTAAATACTGGAAAATATTACTGACAGGGAATTAAATAAAAACACTACCTGGTACAAAAACTACTCATTGTGATCACATCAGGCCACCCAGCGCCACGGTAATAGCTTCCCCGTTTACACCACCTGATTCTTCTGAAGCAAGGAAAGCAATTACTTCGGCCACTTCTTCAGGTGTGACCACTCTGCCTGCAGGATAAAGTGAAGCTCTCTCTTCCCATACCTGTTCAGATGAAATACCACGCTGTCTCGCTTCAACTTCGGCGGATGCATCAGCCATTGGTGTTTTTACCCAACCGGGGAGAACCGCATTTGATGTCACACCAAAGGCCCCGGCATCCCGGGCAACAGAGCGCATCAGGCCAAGGAGGCCGTGTTTTGAGCTGTTATAAGCACTGCCGGCATACTCGGCTACCTGCCCGGCTGTAGAACTGGTATAAACCAGCCTCCCGTATCCCCGGGCTAGCATATCTTTTAAAACTGCCCGGGACAGTAAGTATGGACCATCAAGATTAATCCGCATCGTATTACGCCAGACTTCAGGTTCCTGCTCCCAGATGACTTTTTCATGTGCTGACCCTATACCATGATTGCACACCAGTACCTCAACCGGACCAAGGCGGTCACGTGTCTGATTTACTGCAGTATTACAACCCTCAGGTGTGCCAAGATCGGCAACACAATAGTCCAGCCCCAGGCTCCTTAATTCATTTTCGCTTCGTGCAACAGCCATTACCTTTGCACCGCGGGATGCCAGAAGATTAGCCGTAACCCGGCCTATTCCCCTTCCTGCACCTGTCACCAGCGTTACTCTTCCTTCTACTCCAGCCATAATAGTATCAATCTGTTTAATAATAAAAATCATTAACTAATTTAGATGAATTTCATTGAATAGCCATAAATTTCCAGAATATCAGTTCTTTCATATGAGTTATATCCGGACTAATTAAACACCCCGGAAAGGACAATTTAACTTCTTTATCAAAGGATTCTCAGTTAATGTATGGTGCTGAGCAGTTTGCGTAAAATTACTAAATATCATATATTCGTTTGTCAATGCTATTTAGGCATGGACAGTTAGTTAATGAGAAATTACCAACCAAAAAGACTAATCATATGAACAGGAGAAGAGTAAAAAAAATAGGTGTCCTGCAGACATCTCTTGTGGCTGCTATAGTATTATTGCTTGTATCACTGATCTTTGTTATCCCATTTGGCCTGGTTATGGCACTTGTCTCAAGCTTTGATTCATCCTCATTTGTAATATGGAGCATCCCCTTAATTTTTGTAGCCCCTATCTTCTATGGTGCTTTCGGCTTCATCTCAACTGCCATTGTATGCCTGGTTTACAACCTGGTCGCTAAATGGACAGGTGGTATCGAAATCGAAATCGAACTGGAAGGGGAAAAATAGCAGAGGGATAGATGCAGGCAAAGTAAGATTCCTTTAATAGAGGCCATCATAATCTTTTTTCAAATGAAAATAACA
>JAZBOI010000461.1:0-7015 GCA_036351095.1 Bacteroidales bacterium
AAACGAACGGGACTGGCAGTGACAGACCCGGGCCGGATAATTGCAAGCCCACTGGAAACAGTTCCAACGGCCAATGTGGAAGAATACCTGAAAGATTACTTTAAAAGGGAAAAAGTCGATGCTATAGTTATAGGATACCCGAGGAAGATGAATAATCAACCGTCAGAACTGCTAAGGGAGCTCAATCCCTTCATTAAAAGACTTGACAAAATATTTGAGGATATGGATATTCACCTTGTTGATGAAAGGTTTACATCAGGTATGGCCCAGAAAGCAATGATAGAGGGCGGGATGAAGAAATCTGAACGGCAAAAAAAAGAAAATGTAGATAAAATAAGTGCCTCCCTTATACTCCAATCTTACCTTGAACAAGTTAAGAATTATTCTAAATAATAATAATAATTCTTAAATTTGCAGCATGAATGACGGTAAGCCGGGCCAAAACACCCACCCGGACCCGGCGAAACATTATAATTTTTTTACAATGGTTTATCCCATATATGTTTACGGTCACCCCGTACTGAGAAAAGTTGCAAAAGATATTGATAAGGACTATGAAGGCCTGGATCAGCTTATCGATGATATGTTCGAAACAATGAGAGCATCAGATGGTATAGGCCTGGCAGCACCACAGATAGGTAAATCGATAAGGCTCTTTGTTGTCGATGGTGCACCACTGGCAGATGATGAACCCGACCTGGCCAGCTTCAGGTATGTATTCATTAACCCTTATATAAGGGAAAGAAAAGGTGATGTGGTACTTATGAATGAAGGATGCCTGAGCATACCCCAGTTAAGGGAGGAAGTGAACCGTGAATCTACCATACGCATTGAATACTATGACCGGAACTGGGAATTTCACAATGAGGTGATTACGGGCTTCAGGGCAAGGATAATTGAACATGAATATGATCACCTCGACGGTGTACTCTTCACCGACCTGGTGAGCCCCCTGAGAAAAAGGCTCTTAAAATCAAAACTTGCCGGGATAAGCAAGGGCAAATTCGATGTCGATTACAAAACAGTTCTCCCTAAACAAAAAGTGAAATAATACGGATTTTGTATCTTTATATGGTAATCGCTGAAGAGTGCTGTATAAAGATACCCCTTTCACCGGATACTGCATTGCGCTGGCATCAGGCATAATATGCAGTTCTTACCTGCATTCGGCAATGTATTGCATTGCTGCCCTGATTATCGTGCTGGTTCTCCTGGTAACAGCCGGCATCCTTCACAGCAAGAGAATATCTTCAATAAGCTACGGTATTATCCTGCATACCTGCATCTTTATACTGGGCTGCTCGCTTGCAATAATAGATTCAAAAAGCCCCTGCTTTTTATCACCGGGACTCCGCGAATTCGTGCTGATAACCGATGACTACCCCTCCCCTGCATCCCGTTCGCTGAAGCTGCACACCAGCATCATTATGAGCGGTGCCCTTGAGTATGGCAGAAATAATAAAATGATCCTTTATACCGATGGAAGGTTTATCTCTCCATCACTTCCACCCGGAAGTATTGTCAGGCTACATACTAATCCCCTCGAGATAAGCGATTTCAACCCGGATGACGATTTCGATTACAGGGCCTTCATGAACCGGCGTGGATTCCGCTATTATGCTTTCTGCTATGATACTATTGCCGTCATTGATGAAAAACCCGGTATCAGGCACCTGGGCCTCAGGCTGAGAAAAAATTTACTGTCCGGGCTTGAAAAAAACATGGTTGATGAAAAAAGCCTGGCCGTGGTGTCGGCCATGTGCCTTGGCTACAGGGAACTGCTTGATGACGACATAAAGGATGTTTTCAGGAAAAGTGGTATAATGCATATTATGGCCGTTTCAGGACTGCATGTAGGAATAATTAGCATGCTTATTTTTACACTCCTGAAGATCAGCCGCATCAGGTCGGGCTTCGTAAAACTGCTGATCTCCCTTATTCTGATATGGGCATATGCCCTGGTAACAGGACTCAGTCCTTCCGTAACAAGAGCAGCCATAATGTTCTCCTTCCTTAACACCGGTTACCTCATCAACAGGCAGGTAAAGCCTGTAAACTCGGTTATGGCCTCAGCTTTCCTTATCCTGGTCATCAAGCCGGACATGATTTATGAAGCTTCCTTCCTTCTATCCTATTCGGCCGTTATCCTTATTGTTGTCAACTACAGGAAGATGGTCTCACTGCTTAATTTCAGGGGACGTATATTGAGCTATGTATGGAAAATGATAGTGATCTCCCTACTTGCCCAGGCAGGCACTATTCCTTTTGTAGCCCTCTTATTCGGAAAAATACCACTGCTCTCCCTTGTCTCCAACCTCTTCGCCATACCGCTCGCCACAATAATACTGCTAAGCGGTTTTGCAATGGTCCTTTTTTCTTCCATCCCATTAATCCCCCTCATACTGGCCAGGATACTTGCATATTCTGTCAACACCCTATCAGAGGCTGCAGCAGCTGTAGCCTCTCTTGACATGGTTGTAGCAGGTACTGGTGCACTATCGCCTGCAAGGGCAGTCATTCTCTTCCTTCTTCTGGCTGTGTCAACCTGCTACCTGCTTGACAGAGAAAGGAGCAACCCTCATATGCCACTGACTATCATGATCTTATATTTTATTATCCCTTGAATATGATATACTTAATGTAAAGATTTGTATAAATCTGGTATTTATATGTGGCTATTTTATAAATTTGCCATGTTTTTTGTTTTAAAAATAACAGTGATGAGGATTGTAATAGCCGGTGCAGGAGAAGTAGGGACACATCTGGCCAAGATGTTAAGCAATGAGCAGCATGATATCCTGATTATTGACCCGGATGAGAACAGGCTCAAGCCCATTGATGCCTCACTTGATGTGATGACTGTCCAGGGCTCAGCTACCTCCGTTGACCTGCTGAAGGAAACACTGGGTAAAAAAACCGATCTTTTCATTGCCGTTGCACACCTTGAAGATACCAATATCACCTCATCCATCCTTGCCAAGCGCCTGGGTGCAGTAAAGACAATTGCGCGTGTGGACAACCGTGAGTACCTTGAACCCACAACCAAAGAGTTTTTCAAATCCCTTGGCATTGACTCAATTGTCTATCCTGAACTTATTGCCGCCAAGGAAGTGCTTGGCCTCCTCCATGAAACAGGAACCACCGAGTTTATGGAGTTCTCGGGTGGAAGGCTTGCGCTTTACGTTCAGAAGCTCGAAAAAAATGCACCTGTGGTAGACAAAAAACTGCGTGATGTCACACTTGATCTCAAAAGCAGTGAAAAATACAGGGCCGTGGCAATCAAAAGAGATGAAGAAACCATTATACCGCGCGGCGATGAAACATTCAGGGCAGGCGACCTTGTTTTTGTTGTGTCGACCCGTGAGGGCATAAAGGAAATGATGAAATTTTCAGGCAAGGAAAACTTCCTTGCAAAGAGGATAATGATCCTGGGAGGAAGCAGGATTGGGAGAAGGGTTGCACAGACCCTGCAGAAAGAAAGTTTTATTAAACTGATAGATATTGATCCTGTCAAATGCGAAGCACTGGCTGATGAACTGGAGAATACACTGGTTATCAATGGGGATGGAAGGGATGCCAACCTGCTGATGCAGGAAGGAATAGCCCAGAAGGATGTCTTTGTCGCCCTTTCGGGTAATTCCGAGACAAACATACTGGCATGCCTGCTGGCAACCAGGCTGGGTGTCAAAAAAACAATTGCCGAGGTTGAGAATGTTGAATATATCAGCCTTGCTGAAAACAGTGGGATCGATACAATTATAAACAAAAAGATATCGGCAGCAAGCCGCATCTTCAGGCATACTACCAATCCAAATGTCACCCAGGTTAAATGCATGACCGGTACCGATGCCGAGGTACTGGAATACAAGGTGCCTGAAGGAGCTAAAGTTATCAGGGGAAAATTGCGTGATATTCATTTTCCAAAAGGCGCAATCATAGGCGGTGGAACAAGGGATGGTAAGCCTTTTATTGCCACCGGCGATACACATATACAGCCCAATGATAAAGTTGTGGTTTTCACCTTACCCCATGCCCTTGAGAAGATGTCAAAATTTTTCCTTTAGTAATCATCTATGCTGAATGGTAAAATCATAGGAAGGTCTCTTGGTATACTTTTAATAATGGAAGGCATCTGTATGCTTACCGTTATACCGGTATCCTTATACTATTCCGACGGCCACCTGGTCCCTGTGATTATTTCAACTGCCATTACACTGGCAGCCGGGCTCCTTCTGACACAAGTCTTCAAAAGTAAAAACAGCACCCTGGGAAAAAGGGAAGGATATCTTATCGTAACCGGTTCATGGCTGGTTTTTTCACTCTTCGGAAGCCTGCCTTTTATATTAGGAGGTGCTATCCCCTCCTATACCGATGCCTTCTTTGAAACCATTTCCGGCTTCACCACCACCGGGGCTTCAATACTTACGGATATCGAATCCCTTCCGCACGGACTCCTCTACTGGCGGAGCATGACGCAGTGGCTGGGAGGTATGGGAATAATAGTATTATCGCTTGCCATATTGCCCGTGCTCAGGATCGGCAGCATGCAGCTCTTCTCCGCTGAAGTGCCAGGGTTAAAAACGGATAAGCTGCATCCTAAAATAAGGGAAACGGCCAAACGTCTCTGGGCTATTTACCTTGTTTTTACACTCACGGAAACCTTTCTGCTTAAACTGGGTGGCATGAGCTTCTTTGACGCCATAAACCACTCATTTACAACAATGGCAACAGGTGGTTATTCAACAAAAAATGCCAGCATAGCAGCATTTGATTCGGCATATATAGACTATGTCATAACCATCTTCATGATTATAGCAGGCACAAATTTCTCACTTGCTTATTTCGGATTGCATGGCCGCTTCAGGAAGATATTCACCAATGATGAATTTCTTTTCTACATCTCCTTCCTGCTCGTCGCCATAGCTCTGGTTACCGCCGTGCTCCATTTCACCGCTGGTCATGAGACAAAAGAATCAATCAGGCTTGCAGCTTTCCAGGTTGTCTCCATCGTAACAACCACGGGTTATGCTACGGCTGATTTTTCAGCCTGGGGACCCTTCCTTGTACTTGTGATCTTCATACTTATGTTTACGGGAGGTTCGGCAGGATCGACAGGCGGTGGTATTAAAATGGTCAGGCTCCTTCTGCTTGCTAAAAACAGCAGGCAGGAGCTCCGCAGGCTTATCCATCCCAATGCCGTGATTCCCGTAAGGCTAAACCATAAGGCCGTAAGCCAGAACACTATGTATAATGTACTGGCTTTCATAGTTTTCTACTTCTTCATCACGGGTATAAGCTCAATAATAATATCCGCCATGGGCTATGACCTTTCGTCTTCCTTCAGTGCCGTGGCTGCCAGCCTTGGAAATATCGGACCCGGATTGGGCAAGGTGGGTCCTACGATGAATTATGCACACTTCCCCATATTCGGAAAATGGTTCCTTTCCTTCCTGATGTTGCTCGGTCGCCTGGAATTATTTACAGTGCTGGTTCTCTTTACAAAGTGGTTCTACAAGAACTGATCATTCAGGAATGCCTATACCTTCCCTTATTATGACCGGTTCATCACCCGTGCAATCAATAACGGTGGTAGCCTCATTATTACCGTAGCCTCCATCGATCACCATATCGGCAAAGTCCCTGTATTTCTCATATATAAGCTCGGGATCAGTGGTATATTCAATTATCTCGTCAGCATCATGAACCGATGTGGTGATGAGAGGCAGCCCCAGCTCCCTTACCAGTTCTAGCACTATATTATTGGATGGTATACGTATACCAACTGTCCTTTTCCTGTTCTTGAAAAGCTTTGGTATCTGGTTATTGGCCTGCAGTATAAATGTGAAAGGACCCGGTGTATTTCTCTTTATCAGCTTGAAGATGTTATTGTCCCTGATTATGGTATACTCGGCCAGCTGGCTCAGGTCATGGAAGATAAGCGACATATCCGGGCGCTTTGGATCAAAGCCTTTATGGTCTGCTATCTTCTCCATTGCCTTCTTCGATTCCACGCTGCAGCCTATAGCATATACCGAGTCGGTGGGATATATAACTATACCGCCCTGATCCAGCACATCGACAACCTGCCGTATGTGTCCCGGGTTGGGATTCTCCTCGTACAAACGAATATATTGTGCCGCCATAAGCGGCAAAGATAAGGAAAATTAGATTTCTTCCTTTACCAGGTACTCATTACGGCCTGTGGATGTACGGTTAATTAGCTCTCCAAGAAAGCCGGTGAGAAAGAAAAATGTTCCAAGGATCATTACGGTCAGAGCGATGAAGAACCACGGGCTGTCGGTTACCAGAGGTGCCTTCAGGCCTATATTCAGGTAATGCAGCTTTCTTATACCCAGGTACAAAGCCACGATAAAGCCTGCCAGGAAAAGGATCGAACCCATAGCGCCGAAAAGATGCATGGGTCTTTTGCCAAAGCGGGTGATAAATGTTATGGTGAGAAGGTCCAGGTATCCCTTGATAAAGCGATCCAGGCCGTATTTTGTTATACCGTACTTCCTTGCATGATGCTCAACCACCTTTTCACCTATACGCCCGAAGCCCGATTCCCTGGCCAGCATGGGGATGTATCGGTGCATCTCACCGAAAACCTCTATGCTCTTTGTCACATCTTTCCTGTATGCTTTCAGCCCGCAGTTGAAATCGTGCAGTTTGATACCTGAAGCCCTCCTGGCAGTGAAGTTATAAATCTTGCTCGTGAACTTTTTGACAAAAGGGTCATGCCTCCTTTTTTTCCACCCGGAAACCAGGTCATAACCCTCTTCCTTTATCATCCTGTACAGTTCGGGTATCTCATCAGGGCTGTCCTGCAGGTCAGCGTCCATGGTGATAACAACATCCCCTTCAGCTTTTCTGAAACCTGTATGCAGTGCTGCGGCCTTGCCGTAATTACGCCTGAAGCTTATACCACGGATATTTTTGTTGACTTCTCTTAGCCTTTTAATGACCGGCCATGACGAGTCAGTACTGCCATCATCCATTAGAAGAATCTCATATG
>JAZBOI010000462.1:0-6345 GCA_036351095.1 Bacteroidales bacterium
GAAAATTGCCAAAAACCAGTTCGATTTTAATGACTTTATCTCCCAGATTAAGCAGATCAAGAAAATGGGTAATGTCAAAGACCTTATGTCAATGATACCCGGTGCCGGCAAAGCAATTAAAAACCTCGATATCGATGACGATGCATTTAAAGGTATTGAGGCAATAATCCAGAGTATGACTCCTGTTGAACGTACAAATCCCATGATCATAAACGGCAGCCGCAGAAAAAGAATAGCTTCTGGCTCCGGTACAAGCGTCCAGGAAGTTAACCAGTTGCTCAAACAGTTCAACGACACAAGGAAAATGATGAAGGCAGTGTCCGGCAAGGGAGGAATGTCTCAACTTTCAAATATGCTACGAACCAAATAAATTTTGTTATGTATAAATTAATCGACGGAAAAAAAATATCCTCCGATATCAAGCTAGAGATTGCGGAGGAAGTAAAAAAATTTAAGGAAGACACAGCTAAAGTGCCTCACCTGGCAGCCGTGCTGGTTGGTACTGACGGGGCCAGTGAGACCTATGTGTCACACAAGGTTAAAGCATGTGAGCAGGTGGGCTTCAAATCAACTCTTATCCGTATGGATGACAGTGTCAGCGAAAATGAGTTGCTTGACAAAGTGGATGAACTGAACGCTGATGATGATATAGATGGATTTATAGTGCAGCTGCCCCTGCCTGACCATATATCGGAAGATAAGGTTATTGAAGCCATTGACCCGGCCAAGGATGTTGATGGCTTTCACCCGGTGAACCTTGGTAAGATGACAATAGGACTGCCTTCATTTGTCCCTGCTACACCATCGGGCATTATGGAGCTTATAAAAAGGTATAATATTGAAACATCAGGTAAGAACTGTGTTGTTATTGGCAGGAGCAATATTGTGGGCAGGCCCGTTAGTATACTGCTTTCCAAAAAAGGAGTGGATGCCACTGTTACACTTGTTCACAGCCGTACAAAAAACCTGGAAGAAGTAGTACGCAGAGCAGACCTCATAATAGCAGCGATTGGCATCCCCGAGTTTGTCAAGGCAGACATGGTGTCGGATGGAGCGGTTATTATCGATGTTGGAACAACAAGGGTTAAATCCGATAAAACAAAATCAGGATGGAAACTTAAGGGTGATGTGGATTTTGAAAATGTGGCTCCTAAATGTTCCTACATTACACCCGTCCCCGGTGGCGTCGGTCCAATGACTATCGTATCATTGCTCCAGAATACACTGAAGGCCTGTAAAGGGGAATATTGACCTTAACGCACTTAAGGACGCTGAAAGGTAGAATTGATCTCAATCATACTGAAGTCCTGTAAAGGGGAATATTGAAACTATTCCGCTAAAAGGCTGATGTCAATACCCCTGAAATAAAGGTCGTATCCACCCAGCCCGCCAGGACGGTCAGATGAAAATAAGAGGAAGTTATTGCTGTAACCCGGACAACTGCCAATGAGCGGCCTGTATTCGTTATGCTCGGTGTTAATGACAGGTCCCATATTATACGGGCTGCTCCATTTGCCGTCACGGTAAACTGAATAATACAGGTCAAATCCTCCCATACCACCCGGCCTGTCCGAAGTGAATATCATAATGTTGTCCCTGATAAAGGGACATTTATCATTAAAGTCACTGTTAACACTGTCGGTGACAACCAGGCTCGCTGCTTCACCTTCAAGCCAGCTTTCGAAAGAAATACCTTTGTCTATGTCTGCCTGCTTAATGTTAAAATTACCCTCGCTGTCATTAGTCAGGTAAGCTGTCTCAAAATCACTGTCGAAACAAATATATGCATCGCTTGAACTGCTGTTCAGGACACTTATGAGGGCAGTTTCCTGTGTGCTAAGTGAATATTCAGGATTCGCAGGTGAATAGGAAATGTACTTCAGGTTCAGGTCGCCCAGCTCACTCTCTTCAGCATAGAAAAAATATTCAAGTCCGTTTTCACCATTGAATAACCTGTAGGGGCCGAGCTCGTCCCTGTCAGTATTGACCTTGTTCTCCAGGGTCCTGTAGAAGATATTATCGAACATGAAACTTTCTATGCAGAACCCGGCATCAACCTGGCTGAAAGCAAAATAAATGAAACCTGTGACTATATCGAAATGCGAACCTTCGCTGTTCCTGTTGCTGGAAAACATAAGCGGCAATTCCCCTGCTAAATGCGGGGTGGCAACATTGAAATCATCATAGGCCGTATTAATGCCCTCAAGGTTTATTGTCTCCTCCGGGAAAAGACCTGTCTCATAATTGATCTGGGTCTCATCCTTTACCGAACAGTTACTCAGGCTTAAAAGTAACATAGAAACACTGAAGTATATGGCAGCTTTTCTTTTCATCTTTCAATGGCAGTTATATTCAACATTTCAAAAATAGATAAAATAATAATTAAAAAAAACCGGGCGAAAACCCGGCTCTTTGAAGGTAGAATTTAGGTTAATTTTAGGGTAATTAAGGGTATGAGGGTAATCTTAATTTCTCCTGTAATTACACCTCTAAGATGAAAATGGAGCCTGAAAGGTTGCGTCCCGGTCATTTTCTTTAAATGATTTTTATGAACAAATTATCCTTCATACTTGGATAACAGGTGTTTATAAAAAATATATACATGTTTATAAATCAAAGTTGCTGATGGGTATTGTCTGATAAAATATTATAATTTTGCAGGGAATAAATTTTAGCCTGATGGAAGACCAGGGATTTGGAAACATAGAGGAGGAGATTCTGGAAATAGTGAAGCGCTATGAAAGTATGCGCAATAATAATGAAAACTATTTCTTCGATGTTGCAGAGTTTGAGACCCTGATCGATTATTATCTTGAGATCAGTGATGTTAACTATGCTTTTGAAGTTGCTGAATCAGCATGTCAACAGCACCCAACGTCAACATCAATACAGATAAAAAAGGCAAAAGTGCTGATCGATAAGGGCAGGCCGCTTGATGTTCTTAAAATAATCAAGCTTATAGAAAAAATAGAAGCCAGCAATTATGAGGTCTTCCTTCTTAAAGGAGCAGCCCTCGGGATGCTCGGCGATCTGAACGGCACCAGGAAATATTTTGATACAGCCCTTTCAATTGACGAAAATGAGGAAATTAATATCCTTCTCAATATTACCGGGATACTCAACGACCTCAATCACTATAAACTGCTGACCAATTACCTGGAGCGCCTGTCCCGCCTTGAACCGGACGATATTAACCACCTGTATGACCTTGCCTTTGCCTATGAGAAGCTCGGTGATTATAAGAGCAGTATAAAGTATTACAGGAAATACCTGGACATGGAGCCCTTTTCCGACAATGCCTGGTATAACCTGGGCCTGCTCTATACCAGGGAAGGAATGATGAAAAAAGCACTCGATGCCTATGAATTTTCCGTTGCCATTAACCCGGATAACTTCTTCGCTATCTTTAATATGGCAAACATACTCAGCAAAGAGGGTAAATACAGTGAAGCACTGGAAGCATATCATCACTATCTTGAATTTGAAGAAGAAAGCTCCGAGGCAATCACTTATGCAGCAGAATGTTACGGGAAAACCGGCGACAGGCTGAAGGCCTTTAAAATGTACAATGAAGCTATTGACCTTGATCCTGACTTTTCAGAACCATGGTATGGACTGGGACTGCTGATGCTCGATGATAAACCCGAAGAGAGTGTAAAATATTTCAGGAAAGCAGTTTCCCTCAAAAATGATGATTGTGAATACTGGTATTACCTCGCCGAAGCTTATTTTAACTGCAACAGGGTGAAAGATTCTTTCAGATCCCTTATTGAAGCACTTAATATCGATCCTTATCACGACCCCACATGGCTCAGGTTAGGTAAACTGATCATTGAAGGAGCCTACTATTACCATGCAGTGGGAATACTCGAAAAAGGAATGAAAGTGATAGGTGATGTCCACGGCTTAAGATACATACTCGCTTCAGCATACCTTTATACAGGCGATAAAGCCTCCTTCAGGCTGCATTTTGTAAAAGCCCTCAATGAATCACCTTCATTTTACGATTTTTACAGGCCTCTCTTTCCCGATAACATGATCGATAAGAAAACTCTTAAACTGATAAAAAGAAATATAAAGAGCTGATACTATGATAGCAAATTTGCCGGGTATGCCCGACAGAACAAGGAGACCCAGAAGCAGCGGCCTTACTATGGTCATGGATAAAGGTTTGAGCCTGAGGGCTGCAGAAGACCTGGTGAGCGTGGGAAGTGATTATATCGATTACCTTAAACTTGGATTCGGGACCTCCGTATTTACCCCCGATGTGAAAAAGAAAATTGAAGTATATGAATCGGCAGGTGTAAGAACATACCTGGGGGGAACACTTTTTGAAGCCTATGTCGTCAGGAACATGTTCGATGAATATGTGGAACTCATTAATAAGCTTGGAATAAAGTCGGTTGAAGTTTCTGACGGATCGTTTGAAATGGACCAGGACATTAAAACGGAATATATTAAACAGCTGTCTGATAATTACTATGTCCTCTCCGAGGTTGGCTCAAAGAAAAAAGATGTGCTCTACACCCCGGAAGAATGGGTTGAAATGATGGCTGCAGAGCTTGAAGCCGGGTCCCGAAAGGTTATTGCCGAAGCAAGGGAGAGTGGCACTACAGGTATTTATAACAGCGACGGTTCGGTCAATAATACTCTGATTGACAAACTGTCAGAGGAGGTGGGCTTCGACAATATTATCTGGGAAGCACCTCTCAAATCACAGCAGGCCTGGTTTATTAAGGAGTTCGGAGCCAATGTCAACCTGGGCAATATATCCCCTGATGAAATTATTGCACTTGAATCGCTCAGGAACGGCCTGAGGGGAGATACCTTTTTTCAGTTCCTTAAGGATCAATAAAATATATGCGCAAGTTTTCAGATTATAGCCTGCTCTTCCTTAAAGGAATGGGCATGGGAGCAGCCGATGTTGTCCCGGGTGTGTCAGGAGGTACCATAGCATTTATTACAGGTATATACGAGGAACTGATAGCCTCAATAAAATCGGTAAACCTCGATGCCCTTAAGCTGCTTGTGAAATTCAGGTTTTCAGCTCTCTGGAAAAGTATCAACGGCAATTTCCTGCTTGCAGTCTTTGCGGGCATACTGCTTAGTGTCTTTTCCCTGGCCAGGCTTCTTAAATGGCTGATGGACAATCACCCGGTAATGATCTGGGCCTTTTTCTTCGGACTTATAATGGCATCGGCCATTATCGTCATCAGGAAAATAAAAAACTGGAACGCTGCAAGAATTGCAGGTTTACTGGCAGGGACTATCATCATGTTCTTTATTACCCGTTTTACCCCGGCACAGACAAGTGATGCTTACTGGTACGTGTTTATTGCAGGGGCAATAGCTATATGTGCAATGATATTGCCGGGAATATCAGGTGCCTTTATCCTGCTTATACTTGGTAAATACAGGTTCATACTGGAAGCTGTGAGTGATCTTGACATACCCGTATTGCTTATTTTTGGCCTGGGTATTATTACAGGACTTTTGAGCTTTGCAAACCTGCTCTCATGGCTTTTCAGAAAATTTCATGACCTGACAATAGCAGTACTGGCAGGATTTATTATCGGATCACTGAATAAAATATGGCCCTGGAAAGAAACCATAAGCTCAATAATAAATACACACGGCGAAACTGTGCCTCTTGTGCAGCGTAATGTCCTGCCTCATACTTATCAGGATATCACCGGACAGAACCCCTTCCTGCTTCAGTCGCTGCTGCTTATGGCAACGGCCTTTATCGTGGTAATAATCCTGGACAGACTGGGAAGAAAGAAATGATATGAGGAGATACGGGCTCATAGGATACCCCCTGCAGCATTCTTTTTCAGAAGGATATTTTACGAATAAGTTCAGAAAGGAGAAGGTGGATGCTGTATATAATACTTTCCCGCTTGAAGCAATAAGTGAATTACCCGACCTTTTAAGCCGGTATCCCGATATTGAAGGACTGAATGTTACACACCCCTATAAAACATCGGTAATAGACTACCTTGATGATCTTGATCAACAGGCCGGAGATGTTGGCGCTGTTAATGTTATAAGGATCTCCCGTGAAGGAAATAGCTGCTTTCTGAAAGGATTCAATACCGACGTCGACGGTTTTGTTCTGTCACTTAAAACACTGTTGAACACCAGGATAAATAATGCCCTGGTCCTGGGTACTGGCGGTGCTTCGCGGGCAGTGCAGAAAGGACTTGATATGCTGGCCATAGAGTATAAGGTTGTTTCACGGAAAAAAGGTAAAGCTGATCTCGCTTACGGGGATATGACAGCTGACCTTATACGTAATTGCCGGCTGGTAATTAATGCAACACCGCTGGGCATGTTTCCTGAAAC
>JAZBOI010000463.1:0-11952 GCA_036351095.1 Bacteroidales bacterium
GCCACGAATACGGAAAGCCTTAATATGTATGCTGAACAACTGCTTAAATATGCCGGGCTGCTCTATTCACAACTGGAAATGAGTACAGGTGAATCAGGACTTGAAGCTGTGAGACAGGCTCTTAATTACATGCTTAAAGATGTTGATGGTCTGTATATGACGGACGGAAGCGGACTTTCCAGGTCAAACGCCCTCAGTTCAACATTCCTCAGTTCATTGCTTTTGTACATGAAAAACGAAAGTCCACGTGCCGGCTTCTTCTATAATTCATTACCACTCGCAGGGCAGAACGGAACACTGGAATATTATTTTAAAAACCCTGTATTCAGAGATAATCTGAGGGCTAAAAGTGGCACATCGACAAGAATACGTAATTATGCCGGCTACTTCGAAACATCATCCGGCAGGGAGCTTGTTTTTGCTGTCCTGGTAAATAATTTTGATTGCAGCAGCAGCCAGGTGACTGCACGTGTGGAAAAGTTGCTAAAGGGAATAATTGAGGAAAATTAACGGTCCTGGAATATTTCATATGCCACTTAAAGATTAAGTCGAGAAGAATTGTTTTCTCATACTTAACTAGCAGACTGCTATTTAGCAGCGGAAGATAGTTATCATACACTTTGTCACAGACTGCTAATCAGCCGGGGAGAGTTTTTATAAAGGGTTTACACAGCTGTATTACAGGTCATAAAGATCGATAAGGTAGATCAGGGACGCTATTGCCGCACTGCCCAGTTGCATTTCACGGATATTAACCTGTTCAAAGGTGTCGTTAGCGGAATGATGAAACCAGAAGTATCGCTGTGTGTCAGGTATATAGCCTATTTGAAGTGTATTAAACCTGATCAGCGGAGAGATATCTGAACCGCCACCGCCACGGGCAAAGTATCGTATTCCGTAGGGCCTGAAATATTTTTCAAGTGCAAACAGCTTTTCCAGTCTTTCGTCTGTTGCATTACCGAAACCAAAACCAAGAGGGCTCATGACACCCCTGTCAGATTCAAGGGCGGCATAGTGTATCTCCCTGTTCTTTTCAGCCTCATCAGCATATACCTGGCCACCTGTAGAGGTCATTTCCTCGTTCATGAACATAACTGCCCTAACACTCCTGCGTGGTTCTATACCCAGTTCCCTGAAGATCCTGATGGTTTCAATGGCCTGTACGCATCCGCCTGCGTCATCGTGTGCACCCTCACTGATATCCCATGCATCAAGGTGTCCACCCACGGTAATGTATTCCCCGGCTTTCACTTTTCCTTTTATTTCCCCTATAACATTATAGGATATTGTGTCGGGAAAATTTTTACAATCTGAAAGAAGGTGGAGCCTGGACAGGGGATCATTCTGCAGCCATCTTGAGAGCAATTCTGCATCATGAGGTGAGACGCACATTGCGGGTATCCTTTCAGTATTATCCTTATACCTTACCACTCCTGTATGAACAAAGTCATGCATAGCCTGTGTGGGAGACCTGACTATAACTGCCAGTGCACCATACTTTGCTGCCTCCGATGCACCTGACACTCTCTGGTCTACTGCTCCCCCATAGGCTGAAAAAGTATTGATAAGCGTATTGTCAACCGGCCTGTTAAAGAAGACAATTTTCCCGGATATTTTCTCCCGGCCCAGCTGCTCAAGCTGCTCAAAGTTATGCACTTCAACCACGCCAGCCTCCAATCCACCGGGCCCGGTACCTGTTGAAAGGCCAAGAGCAGCAACAGTCAGTTCCAGTGTTCCCAGACCTGATCTAAGTATTGCCTGTTCCTCCCCTCTTTCCCAGTGAGGTACCGGCACTTCCTGGAGCCAGACAGAATCAGCTCCGGCTTCAAGCAGGGCATTCATTGTATACCTGACTGCATGAAGTGCCTCCTGTGATCCGGGTATTCTCCCTTTTGTATTCTTACAGAGATAGAGCAAATGCTCCTCTGCAGTATTATCCAGCAGGGCATTGTTGAATATTGACCTGATTACTTCATCCGGGGCCTGTGAGAAGGTATTAAGGGATATTGAAACAAAAAGAAATAATGAAACAAAGGATTTCATAAATCTAGACATCAATATTGGCATACTTTGCATGCTTTTCAATAAATTCCCTTCTTGGTGGAACTTCGTCACCCATAAGCATACTGAATATACGGTCAGCTTCTGCTGCACTGTCTATTGTCACCTGCCTGAGGGTTCTGTATTCGGGATTCATTGTAGTATCCCACAACTGTTCGGCGTTCATCTCACCCAGACCCTTGTAGCGTTGCAGACTGACGTTTGAATCCTTACCCTGCCCGAACTCCTCTACGAATTTATCCAGTTCCTCTTCTGACCAGCAATACCTGCTGTTCTTACCTTTTCGTACAAGGTAGAGCGGAGGAGTTGCGATATAGAGATATCCCCGTTTTATAAGTTCCTGCATATACCTGAAAAAGAATGTCATAATCAGTGTAGCAATGTGTGATCCGTCAACATCGGCATCTGTCATTATAACTATTTTATGATACCTCAGTTTTTCCAGGTTCAGTTCCTTGCTGTCTTCAGCTGTCCCTATATTCACTCCAAGGGCAGTAAAAATATTTTTTATCTCTTCGTTATCAAAAATCTTATGTTGCATTGCCTTTTCCACGTTAAGGATTTTTCCCCTCAGTGGCATGATAGCCTGGAATTTCCTGTCGCGTCCCGCTTTAGCGGTGCCCCCGGCCGAATCACCCTCAACGAGGAATATTTCGCAATTTGCCGGATCCCTGTCGGCACAGTCGGCCAGCTTGCCTGGCAGACCCGAGCCGGAGAGTACATTTTTCCGTTGAACCAGTTCACGGGCTTTACGGGCGGCGTGACGAGCAGTGGCCGCAAGTATGACTTTCTGGACAATGGCTTTTGCATCTTTTGGATTTTCCTCCAGGTAATGTGTCAGCATGGTGCTTACAGCCTGGTCGACAGCTCCCATAACCTCTGAATTACCGAGTTTTGTCTTGGTCTGTCCCTCAAACTGTGGCTCGGCCACTTTAATTGATATTATAGCCGTCAGTCCTTCCCTGAAATCATCACCATTGATGTCAAACTTGAGCTTGGAGGTCATACCTGAATCCTCAGCATATTTTTTCAGGGTTCGTGTCAGTCCCCTCCTGAATCCTGCAAGGTGGGTACCCCCTTCGATGGTATTTATATTATTAACATAGGAATGTACATTCTCCGAAAAAGAAGTGTTGTACTGCAGTGCTACTTCCACCGGTATATCATTCTTTTCAGTATTGATAGAAACCGGCTTTTCAATCAGTCTCTCCCTTGTACTATCGAGGTAATCCACGAACTCCTGAAGACCTTTCTCTGAATAAAATTCATCATGCCTGTAACTATCGCCGTTACCATTTTCCTGCTTTTCGCGCTTATCAAGGATGGTTAGCCTTATCCCTTTATTCAGGAATGCCAGTTCCCTGAGGCGCGCCGACAATATTTCATACCTGAATTCAATCTCGCTGAAGATATCCCTGTCAGGCTTAAAGGTTATTATTGTTCCGGATTTATCGGTAGTTCCGTGTTCCTGTATATCCGATTCAGGTTTTCCTTTCCTGTATTCCTGGTAATAGACCTTGCCATCCCTGTGAACCTCAGCCCTGAGGGTATCTGACAGTGCATTTACAACTGATACACCTACCCCATGTAAGCCTCCTGAAACCTTATATGATTCCTTATCAAATTTACCCCCTGCATGAAGCACTGTCATAACCACTTCAAGGGCCGATTTTTTTTCTTTCTCATGGTAATCTATGGGTATGCCGCGACCATTATCAATAACCGTAACCGATCCATCCTCATTAAGGATGAGGTTTATCTCGTTACAATAGCCAACCATGGCTTCATCGATTGAGTTATCAACAACCTCATAAACAAGGTGATGCAGACCTTTAATACTTACGTCGCCAATATACATTGCCGGCCTTTTCCTGACAGCTTCAAGCCCTTCAAGCACCTGTATACTGCCGGCTGAATAATCTCCATTACCTTTTTGCCTCTTATTATTTTCAATCATACTCCTGGTATTGTTTTTTGTCTCTTTAGTTAATATAATTATCACTCACGCTTTAGAATAAAAGCCGTCATTTAATCAAATATTTATCGCTTGAATTTCCGTTTGTTCTAATATTTAAAATATACCCTTTCCGGAAGAAGATGCAAACTCTTTTAAGTTCCTGATTAAACAACACTTAAGTAATACCACAAAGATAACTAAAATATAGCATTTTACCTCTTTAAAAGTTCAAAAAATGAGCTGATTTTTTAACAAAAAATCAACAGGCACAGCGCTGGCTAACAGCGACTTAAAAAAGGACCTGTTATTTCAAAGACTGTAGGTGAACCCGGCCATGAAAAGGAAGCGTTGTGAAGGGTAATAATTCCACTCATAATACCTGTCGATAGCTATATTATTAAGCCTGGTCCAGAATGACAGTATCTTTGTGTACCTGTACTCCAATCCAAGGCTAAGGCTTACATTCATAGGTATTTCAGTAAGGCTGTATGGTCCTGTTCCCAATCCTGCAAAACGCTTTGATATTGCATGAATATCGGCCCGGGCAATAATTTTGTCGCGCAGGTTATAATCAAGCACCATACTTCCATCCCATGAGGGTTTATGCCAGGGTCTGTCAAGATACTCCAGCGTATAGTTATAGTATCCTCCCCGGGCTGAGAGCGTAAAGTCGCTGCTTAACTTCGTTGTGAAGCCTGCTTTGATCTCAAGCAGTTCACCTTCATCATAGACAGGTACAAATCCCCTGCCCAGGATGGTATCGTTTTTATAGAACACCATATTGTCAAACATCGAGTAGGAGACATCCAGGCTGTATGATGTGCCCAGGCTTGCATGCCCGTTTATTCCTCCTTTGACCCTCAGCTTTGTACTGCTCGGCAACACGGAATACAGATTAGCGGATGGCTCAATGCCTCCGGCCGGGGCCTGCTGTACAACAAAGGGATTAGTATAGACTATCTCACTGGCATTGTTGCTCTTATAGTCACCATCGAGCCCCACGTTCATATTCAGGATCCCTGGTATTACACTTATCTTAAGGTTCATATCGGGTAAAAAGAAAAGTTTGATCCTGTAATCGACAAGATCTTTGTCATAATACCTGGCATCTGCAAAAAGTTTTACCCCAAGTTTGAATTCAAAGTTATTGCTTCTTTTGCTTATTGAAGGAAGTAAACGTACCTGGTGCCTTACTTTATCCTCTATATTAGGCATTGTTATCATCTCGTAGCCCAGGTCCAGGTTGGCATAGAACATGCGCATATCGTATCCCAGGTCAGCCGTCAACCCGGCCATATGCTGGTAATACTTCCTTGTTTGAAAAAGCAGCTCATAATTAAGCCCTATATCAAAATACATTTTTGATGAATCGAGCCTTGTGGAATAAAAATTAATATGTGCAGCCGGGTTCAGGTATTCAATACGCAGGTTTTCCTTTTCCACCTCGGCCAGTGCCAGGGAATCCGGGACTCCCCCGTAAGCGTATCGCCTGATATGGTTAAAGTCAACATTGCCATCCAGGCTTGTTCTCCTGAAGAGCCTGCCGGTATATAGTTTAAGCATGTTATCCATATACCCGCCGTATACCCTGAGATCTTCATCGATATTCAGTTTGGCAAAGCTGGATTCATGTCCGAAATACAGTCCGGAACGGCTTTTACGCGAGCGGTCGCTTGTGACACTCAACTCTGCAAGGGGTGAAAAATAGTTACCAAGTCCAAGGTTAATAAAGCCCCTGTATAATTTTGGCAGTGGATCCGGTTGGAGTCGCGCAGCACTTATCGTAACAATTTCATATTCAGGCATGAAGGGTTTTGCATTTATCGTATACCTGAATTCGGGCATAGTAACGCTTGTATCACTTATCACCGGTGAGAAGTTTATCTTATTCGCCTTGTTCAGTGAAGGTTTAAAAGGATTATACAGGGTTACCTCCCTTTTCATTTCTTCCTGTTCTCCCTGGGCATTTACTGTAGCCGGTAAGAAAAGAAGAAGAAAAAATATATAATAAAATATCTTTACATTCATAATCGATGTATTGAATTAATTGTTCATAATATCAGCCGCCCGGCTTATATCCGTTTCGGCATTCAGGGTATCAGTGACAGGTTCTCCATCCCTGTTTATCTCATCCAGTTTTGCATTCACTTCGTCAAGTATACCGTCATCCTCCACCTGGTAATAGTCCCTCAGGCTCTGCAGGGTAGCCCTGGCCTGGAAATCATCTCCTCTTTTAAGGCTTATATCAGCCAGGAGCAGGAACATACGTGCCATCCAGTACTGGTGAGGAGTATTCTGATCGATAAACTCATAGATAAGGGTTTCAGCTTCATCAAGATTATCCTCCATGAATAATAACTGTGCCACCCGGTATTTAGCTTCAGCCCCTTCCCTGCTGGTAACTTCAACGGCCACCTTCCTGAACCCGCTCAGTGCCCGGTCATAATTACCCAGGGCATAGTGCGATTTGGCCGACTTGAAATTTGCTTCCCGCGCCAGGTCCCCCGTTAACATATCCGAATTCAATAATCTCTCCGATGCATTTATGGTCTTCATTGCATCACCCATGTTATATGATGAACGCATCTTGCCAACAAGGGCCCTCAGTTCATTCTCCGGCAGCTCGGCTACTTTCTCAAGCTGATCAAAGTAGTAATAAGCACTGTCGTAAACTTCTTCAAGGAAATAGATTCCTGACAATGACTGGTATGTCTTCTCAAGGAAGGGGTTATTAGGTGTTTCAGCCACCTCTGCATAATACCCGAGGGCTTCATCTGTCTTACCTGCCCCGGAAAGGCATTCAGCAAGGTAGAAGCTTGCATTAAGCCTGAAACTGCCCCTCGAAAATTCTTCCAGGTAGCTCCTGAAGACCTGGCTGGCCCTCTCACAGTTACCTTCTACATAAAGGTTCTCCCCCGATGCATACAGGAGGCTGTCCCTCTCGCTTGAACTAACATCGGCATAACCTTCAAGTCCCCTCACATAGGCAAAATAGGATTCCACATCATTCATGTCGACATAGGCATTTTTCAGTCCCGTAAGCGCATTACGTGCTTCAGGTGTGGACCGGAATCTGGCAATAACCTCTTTGAATCTCGCAATTGCTCTTTCATTTTCACCCCTGTTATAGTACAGTAATCCAAGTTGCACCATAGCTCTCGGGACAAACACCGAATTGGGATGTGAATTTATGATTTCAAGAAAATCCCTTTCGCCTTCAATGTCATTATTAAGGCTTATATAAGCCCTGCCCCTCTCAAAAATAGCGTTTGGAACCAGTATGGAACCCGGATATTCATTGATCAGTTTTGTCAGAACATTCGTTTTTGCATTCTGGTCACGCATCAGACCCAGGGCAAAACCTTTCTGAAACAAAGCATAATCTGTTCCTGCAGCTGATTTATCAATTACCCTGTCATAATAGTTTATTGCCTGTTTGTAATCAGTGTTGATATAATAACAGTCAGCAATACGGTTATAGACGTCTGTAGCAATCCTGCCCTGCATAGCTGAGGCTGATGACTCAAAATTCCTGAACCACCTCAGTGCTTCAGTATAATCACCCTGATTATAATATATATAACCCATATTATAGGCCACCATTTTGTTCTCATCAAGGGATGATGATCCCGGTATACCCATGAAGGCCTGGTATTCCTCCAGGGCTCTTTCCGTATCATTCAGCCGGTAAAGTGATTCACCTTTCCAGTAATGTGCTTTTGCCCTTAATGACCGGTCATACTGGCCAAACTGCAGCGACTTATCGAACATAGCCACAGCAGCATTAAGATCAAGATTCCTGTATAATTCCAGTCCCCTCAAAAAAGCTACTCTCTGATAGGCTCTTTCAAGCCTCTCATCCTTGATGCTGATGCGTTCGAGCGATTGTATTGCAGCCCTGTAGTTCTTCACTTTCATATAGGCAGATACGAGGTACTCGTATGCTTCTTCAATATGTTCAGAAGCGGGAAATTCCTCTATATATTCCTGGAAAGCCCTTATCACTTCGCCAAATGGCGAATAAACCGTCTCATACGTCAGTTTGGCAAAATTAAAAAGTGCTTCCTCTTTAATCTCCCTGTCATAATCCAATTGTGACGCAGAGGAGAAAGCCGCCCTGGCCATTTTTTTCTGATCTTTTTTCATGTAACAGTCACCCAGTAAATAATATGCATGCTGACCCAATTCATCATGCCTCCTGGTAACTTCCTGGAAAAGATCTATAGCCTTATCATATTCCCCGGTCATATAATAACAGTAAGCCAGCTGGTAACTTCCATCTCTGCCCGTTCTCAGCGCCCTCTCAAGATGTTGCTCAAGATTACGTGCTGCCGACAGGTAATCACCCTTTTTGAAATAAGCATCCCCAATAAGCCTGTACAGTTCTGATTTCCTTTCCTCACCTGCATCATCTATAAGCTGCGGGGCAATATCAAGAATACCATCGTAATCTTCAAGTATATACATTATCTGGACTATGTAGAAAGGTACTACATCACCAAAAGATTCATCACCCCTGAGCCTGATAAATCCATCATAGGCTGTCCTGTACATCTTCCGCTCATATGCGATATAAGAAAAATAATATATGGCAGGGCTGCTGTATTCAGTGTCTATATCCATAAGCTCAGAAAAGAAAAGCATTGCTTTATCCCTGTCGCCATCCATGAAATGGGAATATCCGGCCATAAAAAAATATGCCGGTAACTGATCATCCTTAAGCTCCAGCCTGTCAACCCTGTCATAATACCTCCTGGCACTTCTGTAATTCTTTGCCTGGTAAAAATTATCAGCCAGCTCCAGCCAGCCACTGTTGACTGAGGGGTTGTCGGGATGCATTGCCTTGAACCTGTTCATCCTGTATTCAGCATCAGTATTATATAACCTTGCTGCGCATATTACTGCCAGGTATTCAGCTTCAGCCATTTCCGGTGCAGCAGGATTATCCGATTCCGCAACAAAGGAATCAAAAAGCTCAAGGGCCATTGCATATTTCTCCTTGTCGAACAGGTCTTTAGCCCTTTCAAAATCAGTCAGCTGCCTGGCATAGGGTTCCGACTTCTGTGCAATAATTACCGGAGCACTGAACACCATTAATGACAATATGATAATCAGCCTGTTAAAATGTATTTTGTATATCGAATGTTTATTCATGGCAAGAGCTTTTTCTGTCAGTATACAGAAACTTAATTATCTGTAAATAAAAAACTTATATTACACAAATCCCTTTATGTGGTTTTTGCTAATTTACAACTATAAAACGCTTGTTCCGGGGCTTTAGTATTGATTTTATCAACATTGGAATGTTAATTTTGTACTTTTACTTTGTATTTTTGTCCATTATCAAAAAAAACAGCATGCAGGAAAACAATATGCCACTGGATACCATTATTTCGTTCAAGGACTGCAATATATACCAGCAGGATCACCTTGTGCTGAGCGATGTAAACCTTGAAGTGAAAAAAGGTGAGTTTGTATATCTGATTGGCAAGGTGGGCAGTGGCAAGACCAGTGTCATAAAAACAATCAATGCACAGTTACCTCTTGAAGAAGGGGAAGGAATGGTAGCGGGCTTTGACCTTACGCGCCTCCGCAAAAAGGATGTACCGGTACTGAGAAGAAAGCTTGGGATAGTTTTCCAGGATTTCCAGCTACTGACTGACAGGTCAGTTTACGCGAACCTTGAATTTGTTCTGCGTGCCACAGGTTGGAAAAACAAAACAGAAATTGAGGAAAGGATAGGACAGGTCCTGGAAAAGGTGGGACTTGGAACCAAAGGTTATAAAATGCCTCATCAACTCTCGGGAGGCGAGCAGCAAAGGGTAGTTATTGCAAGATCCCTCCTGAATGATCCGGATATTCTTCTTGCCGACGAACCAACGGGAAACCTTGACCCTGAAACATCGGAGGATATAATTAAGATCCTGAAGGATATAAGCAAGAATGGCAGGGCGGTTATATTTGCCACACATAACTATACCCTTCTCAAGAAATATATTGCACGTACACTCAAATGCGAAAATGGAAAGATAAGCGAAACAGATCACGATGAGGAGCTTGAGTTTATTTAATATTCTGCTGTTCATACAGGGTATATTCAAAGATCTCTTTCCATCCCTCCCACTCATAAAGGTTGGTTAGGGAGCTATTATGCCAGATGCTGACAAAGAGTCCTCCCACTTCCTTTGTTCCCTGTATTAGCTTGTTTATTGACTTAAGAGCTTCTCCGGGTTCATATCTTTTGTATTTCTGAAATGTGAGATCCATAAACTGGTAGGGAACAATCTGGAGTGAACTAATTTCTTCCCGTGACAGGTCATAAAATTTAAACGGCCGGGCAATGCCTGCCCTGAAACCTGCCTCCCTGATATAGCCCATTGAATAATCTCTCTCTATACCAAGCTCCTGTATAAGATGGTATGATTCCGGGAGTGTCATAAGCAAATGATGCTTTCTCAGTTTTAATATTTTCCCGGCAGTAATACTCTCAAGTGTTGCTTTCTCTTTCTCAATAAGTTTAGCCACGTTGTCATAGGAGTAAGAGGTGCGCAAACCTATCTCATATCTTTCTCCCAGTCTTTTTACCAGTTTCCTGTAACACCTGCGCCCTGAACTTACTTTTTTCCTCAATCCGCTGTTGTTGCCTGCAGCAAAGAAATATAACAGGGGGCATCCATATCTCTCCGAGGTCTCGTTAATATAAGTGTAAGTATCATATTCATCCCTTATCCTCCCTGTCATACAGGCAACCCGTTTACCAGGGTTAATGCCTCTCATCATATCCCCTAAAAGGCCGGCAAGGTTATGCATCAATCCCTTTCCTCTGAAGGCAAAGGCTTCTTCAACATCCAGGGTCAGGAGGTAAGAAAATTTCTTTTCCGGTATTTCCAGCCCGGGGTACAGCAAGCTGAGGGTGGCACCCAGCCTGCGGGCCCAGATATCCACAACAGGTATATCAAGAAAATCATTTTTATAGGCCAGACTCGACTCAACAGCAAAGCGTCCATACTCATCGCGAGCCTGGGGCAGATATTCTTCATACCTTGAAACCATATAAAAGGCAAAGGAGAATATATCCAGCTGGAAACCGGCCTCAGGTGGTTGCTGGAAGAAAAGGGGAATGCCATTCAGATGTGCTACCCATATCTCCTGGGTTCTGATGCCTTCTTCAAAAAGGAGTCCCTCCGGCTGAATGAATATGCCCCCGACGGAACGGTCATATGAATAATTAATAAGCGGGATACCTTCAAGCGGTGTGGAAGTGATAATATATTCCAAACCAAGTATATTGCCCAGTACAAGATCAACAGCATATTCCAGGCGGGATGATCGCTTGTTTGTATATACCTGGACATCGGGTTTCATACAGTAAATATAAACCTTTTAATAAAGCATGAAAAAAGAAAAATCAGGTCACCGTACTGGTCTCCGTGTCATATAACTCATATATACGGTTTTTGACTATATTCTCTGTTTCCAGTATCACTTCCAGCACTTCCTCAAAGCGGTTATAAAGTGGAGCGAGCCCCATTCTGATATTATCGGGTGGCCGGAAATCAGGTATAATGATAAAGTCTCCCCTTCTGTCATCAATCAGCGCTTTACATATCCTGTAGCCTTCCTTATGTTTTATTGATATGTGTGAACCCCTTTCATCATCGTTCCCGGGGGATCCAAGAGTAAACCCAAGGGGTTCAAGGAAAACATGGAAAAGCTCGAGCATAAAAGCCGTCAATCTTACACTTTTCTCCCTGATATTATCCATTCCTGCCTCGAGTATTATATCAAGTGCCGGTTCCAGAGGGCACAGGGAAAGGATAGTTGGTGAGCCGGTCATATATTTACGGGCACCATCCGAGGGCCTGTAATCGAGACTGAACTCAAAGGGATTCTTCTCCCCAAGCCATGCCCAGACAGGGGACACCACTCTATCC